>JAYSPJ010000315.1:0-2685 GCA_043722155.1 Bradyrhizobium sp. | reverse complement strand
GTCGCCGCGCAGGATGCAGCTCGGATATTTCCAGGTGATGGCCGAGCCGGTCTCGACCTGAGTCCAGGAAATCTTCGAATTGTTGCCGCGGCAATCGCCCCGCTTGGTAACGAAATTGTAGATACCGCCGACCCCTTCGGAATTGCCGGGATACCAGTTCTGCACCGTCGAATATTTGATCTCGGCGTCGTCGAGCGTGACGAGTTCGACCACGGCGGCATGCAGCTGGTTCTCGTCGCGCTGCGGTGCCGTGCAGCCCTCAAGATAGCTGACATAGGCGCCCTTGTCGGCGATGATCAGCGTGCGCTCGAACTGGCCGGTGTTGCGCTCGTTGATGCGGAAATAGGTCGACAGCTCCATCGGGCAGCGCACGCCCGGCGGCACGTAGACGAACGAGCCGTCGGAGAACACCGCGGAGTTCAACGTCGCAAAGTAGTTGTCCGAGGTCGGCACGACCGTGCCGAGATACTTCCGCACCAGTTCAGGATGCTCGCGGATCGCCTCCGAGATCGGCATGAAGATCACGCCGGCCTGCTTCAATTCCTTCTGGAAGGTGGTGGCCACCGACACCGAATCGAACACCGCATCGACCGCGATGCGCCGTTCGCCTTCCGGGCGCACCACGCCTTCCAGCACCTCGACCTCGCGCAGGGGAATGCCGAGCTTCTCGTAGGTCTTCAGGATTTCCGGATCGATCTCGTCGAGCGAGCCAATCTGCTTCTTCGGCTTCGGCGCCGAGTAGTAATAGAGATCCTGGTAATCGATCTTGGGATAGTCGACCCGGGCCCATTTCGGCTCGGTCATGGTCAGCCAGCGGCGATAGGCCTCCAGACGCCATTCCAGCATCCAGGCCGGTTCGTTCTTCTTCGCCGAGATGAAGCGGACGGTATCTTCCGACAGCCCCTTCGGGGCCTTGTCGGACTCGATGACGGTCTCAAATCCATATCGATATTGATCGACGTCGATCCGGCGCACCCGATCGACGGTCTCTTGTACGGCCGCCATTCCATCCTCCGCTCGCGGTTTCAAGGACCGCGGTGTGGATCATTCCAGAAGCTTTACGATGTTTCTTCGAGGAAATCACCTGCTTTAGAACCGTTCAAGCAGTGTTTCGTCGCACTCTTTAAGTAGTGTACCGGCGAGCTTTAGCCAAGCCTCAAGGCAACGATCAATGTCCGCTGATGATGTGGACCAGCCCAGACTGAGCCGCACGGCTCCCTGTGCCAGATCAGGGCCGTATCCCATGGCTTCCAGCACGTGGGAGGGCTGAACCTTGCCAGAGGAGCAGGCGGAACCCGAGGATACTGCGATACCAGCGAGGTCGAAGCCGATGACAGCGGTTTCCGCTTTGAGTCCGGGAATCGTGAACAGCGTGGTATTGGGCAGTCGGAGTACCTCATCGGAGAACACGAGGACCCCAGGGGTCCTCCGCAGGCAGCGTTCAAGCTGGGCTCGCAGGTCTTCGAGACGGGTTGCGTCAAGCTCCAGCGCGCCGATGGCGGCCTTGGCCGCCGCGCCAAACCCCGCGATTCCCGCCACATTCTCGGTCCCTGCCCGGCGGCCGAGTTCCTGGCCGCCGCCGCGCAGCACCGGCTCAAGGCCGAACACGCCGTCAGCCAAAATCAGGGCGCCGACGCCTTTGGGACCGCCGATCTTGTGCGCAGAAAGCGTTATCAGATCGGCGCCCAAAGATCTGATATCGATAGATATTTTACCCAACGCCTGGATCGCATCGACATGCAGCAGTCCGCCCGCTGCATGAACGATTCCGGCGGCCTCCCGGACCGGCTGCACGGCGCCGGTTTCGTTGTTGGCCAGCATCACCGACACCAACGCCGGGGGTCGGCCCGCCAGCATCGCGCGCAGGCGATCGAGGTCCAGCAGGCCCGATCGGGTGACGCCGACGCGTTCGATCGCCTCAGCCGGAAATCGCCCGCCTGACAGTACCGAGGCGTGCTCGATGGCCGAAACCAGCAGCCTTTCGACCGGAAGTCCGGAGCCGCGGCGCAGCCCCGGCATCAGCGCCAGGGCATTGGCCTCGGTTCCACCCGAGGTGAAGACGAGGTTTCGCGACGACGCTCCGACCGTGTCCGCTACCGAGGCCCTCGCCTCCTCGACCAGCCTGCGCGCCTGGCGGCCCTCGGCGTGGACCGATGAGGGATTGCCGCTGAGTTCCCACGCCGCGGCCATCGCCTCCCTGGCCTCGGGGCGCAGCGGCGTCGTGGCATTCCAGTCGAGATAAGTCCGGTCAGGCATAGAGTATGATATTACCTTGAAAACACGATGCGCGGCGACCGCAGCCAAAAACCGGCCCCGGCAAGCTTATCGCAAGTGGGGACGAAGCCGTCGCCTGGCAATTGCAAAGGCTAACGCGTTGAACGCACTGCGAGATGTTCAAGAAGCTTGCTTTTGGCCCCTCGCCTCATGCTAGAACGCGGCCTCCAGTTCACCGAGCGCCGTTCGCATCGCGCCAAACGACGCCTGATCCGCCCCTTTAACTCTGCGAGGCTTCATTGGCGAACGCGCCGGATGAAGCCGCCCAAAGGCGGTTGATTTTGCCGAGGAATCAAAATGCCTGAAGTCATCTTCACCGGCCCCGCAGGCCGCCTCGAAGGCCGTTATCACCCGGCCAAGCAGAAGAATGCGCCGATCGCGATGGTGCTGCATCCGCACCCGCAGTTTCAC
>JAYSPJ010000314.1:0-6505 GCA_043722155.1 Bradyrhizobium sp. | reverse complement strand
GCCCTCCTGGGTGGGCTTGTTGTAATACGGCGTCACGACCAGCACGGCATCGGCGCCGGCCTTCTCGGCATGGACAGCCAGATCGACGGCTTCGCGCGTGGAGTTCGAGCCCGCGCCGGCGATAACCGGCACGCGTCCCTTCGCCTCATCGAGACACACCTCGACTACCCTGTGATGTTCATCATGGCTGAGGGTCGGACTTTCTCCAGTCGTACCGACCGGCACCAGACCGTGTGAACCCTGCTCGATTTGCCAACTCACCAATCCGCGGAAGGCCGCTTCATCGAGCGAGCCGTTTTTGAACGGCGTGACCAAGGCGGTGAATGAGCCCCGAAAATTCGTCTTGGCTGCCATGGACTTCCTCCGAACGCTCGTTGCTGGCCGTTTTCTGGCGGTAAGGACAATTCATACCGGGTCTGGCTGACCTGGGAAAGGCCGCTCTGGCCGCGATTTTGCCGCTGTCGTGGCGCAGACACCGGAAACATTGGCGATTCTGGTATTTTGTCCACATATTCAATCAAATAGAGCTAGAGCCTCAGCGATTGAATGATTCGCCATCAGGGAGAGCCGTGACCCGATCCGCCCGCGCAGCCGCATTGCGATCGACGGCATTGGCGACAAGCCTGGCGCTTGCCGTGGGATGGTCGGCCTTTGCGGTGGAAGCGGCGGCCAAACCCAGGGTTCCATTGCCAAAGCCGCGGCCGATCGCGCGCAATGTAGTTCCCACTGCCGCCGCCAAGAATACCGCTCCGGTCGCGACCGCTACTCCCGCCGCGCCCGCTTTGGCCCCCGCGCCCCGCCAGCCTGCGGCTTTGCCGCCGCCGGCGCGCAAGCCGTCGGTGCCGGCCGCGGTCGCCGCGACGTCATCGACCTCGCAAGCCGATACCGAGGCGCTGGAAAACGTCATCGAGCTGGTGCGCAAGCGCAAGCCGGCGGATGCGACGCAGGCGCAAGCCGCCATATCCGATCCGGTCGCCAGGAAACTGGCGGAATGGATCATCCTGCGCAGCGACGACAACGGCGCGTCCGTCGAGCGCTATCGCGCGTTCGTCTCGGCCAATCCAGGCTGGCCCTCGCAGACCTTCCTGCGCCGGCGCATCGAGGCCGCGCTGTGGGACGACCGTCGCGACGACGCAACGATCTCGGCATGGTTCGAAAGCGAATCGCCGCGGTCGGCGAAGGGCAAGTTCTCGCTGGCGCGCGCGATGATCGCGCGCGGCGACCGGGCCAATGCCGAGCGTCTGGTGCGCAGCGCGTGGCGAAGCGATTCGATGTCCGAGGATACCGAGAGCGCGGCGCTCGATCTGTTCGGCGCGCTGATCACGCCGGGCGACCACAAGGCGCGGATGGATTTCCTGCTCTACGGCAGCGAGCATGAGGCCGCGCTGCGCGCCGCCAAGCGGCTCGGCGCCAATCAGGTGGCGCTGGCGAAGGCGCGCATCGCGTCTCACAAGAAGGCCCCCAACAGCCGGGCTCTGCTGAACGCGGTTCCGCACGAACTGCATGGCGATCCCGGCTACATCTTCAGCAAGATTCAGCAGCTGCGCCGCGAAGAGAAATTCGCCGAAGCCGCCCAACTCATGCTGAGCGCGCCGAAGGACCCCGGCCGGCTGCACAATCTGGACGAATGGTGGATCGAACGGCGGTTGCTGTCGCGAAAACTGCTCGACACCGGCGAAAGCCGCAATGCCTACCTGATCGCCCGCGACGCAGCTCTCCCCGCTCGCGACATCTACAAGACCGAGCAGGAATTCACCGCGGGCTGGATTGCGCTGCGCTTTCTGAACGACCCGGCGACCGCCGCGCAGCATTTTGCGCGCATCGGCGTCGGCAGCGTCAATCCGACCGCGCTGGCCCGCGCCGGTTACTGGCAGGGCCGCGCCGCCGAGGCCGCCGGCCGCTCCCAGGAGGCCCGCGCGGCCTACACCCGGGCTGCCGAGCAATCGACCAGTTACTACGGCCAGCTGGCGCGCGCCAAACTCGGGCTGCCGCAGATCGAATTGAACGGCGCCCCCGGCGGCCGGTCGCGGGGGATCGAAAGGCTGGAAATCGTCCGCGCGGTGCAGCTGCTCTATCAGCTGGACGAACGCGAAATCGCGATCCCGATCTTCGGCGACCTCGGCGAAAACGGCGATCCGGATGCGCTGGCGGGGTTAGGCGAACTGGCGTCGCGCCATGGCGACGCGCGCGGGATGCTGCTGCTCGGCAAGGCCGCCCTCAACCGCGGGCTGCCGTTCGAGTTCTATGCCTATCCGGTGACCGGAATCCCGCCGTTCAAGTCGATCGGGCCCGAGGTCGAACAGAGCATCGTCTACGCCATCGCCCGCCAGGAGAGCGCCTTCAATCCTTCGGTCGTGTCGCCGGCGCAGGCCTATGGGCTGATGCAGGTGACGCCGGATGCGGCGCGTTATGTCTGCAAACGGCACGGCGCGACTTACGATCTCGCCCGGCTGAAGAACGATTCGGTCTACAACGCCACCCTCGGCGCCGCCGAGCTCGGCGGGCTGATCGAGGATTATCGCGGCTCCTACATCCTGACCTTCGCGGGCTATAATGCCGGCCGCGGCAGCGTCAGGAAATGGATCGAGCGCTACGGCGATCCGCGCGATCCCAAGGTTGACGCGGTCGACTGGGTCGAAAAGATCCCGTTCTCGGAGACCCGCAACTATGTACAGCGGATCATGGAGAATTTGCAGGTCTATCGCGCACGGTTCGGCGGCGGAACGCGGCTGCAGATCGAGGCCGACCTGCGCCGCGGCGCCAGCGTCGAATAGATTTCGTCAAGATTCGCCATCACGACCGCACCCGATCTCGTCATCAGCTTTCAAATGGTCGGCGCGTCGCGTGCCGGATGTGAACGAGTTCGATTGTATCGCGATCCAGCCTGTAGAATATGAAAGATGTCATGGAGGTCGTTACGCGCTTGCGGGCTGTAACGAATTTTCATGCAACGCCGAAGCGCTTCCAGAAAGTTTGCATCTCCGCATCGGACACAAATTCTCCGCGCCGGACTTGTTGCAAACCGTTGTCGACCGCTGTTTGTTCGTCATCGGTCAAGGCATAACGGCCGGTGCGGCGGGCTTCGATCTCGGCCGCAACTTCGGCAAGTTCCTGTTGATCTTCTTCCGGCCAGGAAGCGATCTTTTCCAGCAATTCCCTGGTTCCGAGGCTCATGAGCGAAATATAGCAGATCTTTCCCCCGATGCCACCTCAGTCTTGACACTCAGTCTCGACGTCCGCTCGGCAGGGATGGGACGGCGCCTGGAGACCAACGCCCCGAACTGATCCACACAAGAAAAAACCCCCGGCAGTTTCCTGCCGGGGGTTCTTTTAGAGAAGTGTCAGTCGATCGGGATCAGAAGTTACGCTGAGCGCGAACGTTCAGGAACACCGTGCTCTGGTCCTTGAACTCGTAGAGAGTGTTCGGCTTCGGAGCAGTTGCCGCAGGAGCGATAAAGCTGCCCGACATCTTCTGGTCGAGGAAGAAAGCGCCGACTTCAGCCGAGAACGTCAGGTTCTTGACGGGAGTCCAGCGGGTAACCACACCAACCTGGGCGATATTGAAGTCCGGGTTGCAGGTGTAGTTTCCGGTAGCATTGCCAGCAGCAGCCTGGCCCGTGTGGCTTGCCGCGAAGCCTGCACAGTAGGCTCCCTTGGCAGTCGTGGTGCCCAGACCGAGGATGTTGTCGTTGGCGCCGCCGTCATAACGAACGGAAGCGTAGCTGCCCCAAAGGCTGGTCGACCAATAGGGATCCCAGTTGTGGTTGAACGCACCGCGAACACCCCAAGCCGAGGTCAGGATGATGCCGCCCGTTCCACCGACGCCGGGGAAGTAGACGCCATCACTGGTGCCACCGAAGCCGACGCTCTGGTAAGCGGTGCCGCTGCCGCTGAACATCGCGAAGCTCGGCGAACCACCGGAGGTCGAGATCACGTTCTTGGTGTCGCCCTTGGCGTAGCTGACGTCGATCTTGAAATCGTCGCCGGCGCCGGTCGGGAGGTTCTTGATCTGCAACGCTGCCATCACCGAACCGCCCCACTTGCTGTCGGGGTGACCGCTGATTTCAGAGAGGTTGTTCGGCGAGCCACCGGCTGCCAACGTATTGTAGGAAGCGTTCACGAGATGCGCCGCGCCTGAAATCTGGAACAGACCCCAAGCCTGATCGACGCGGATGTTGCCGACGATGTCAGGAACATATGTGCCGCCGTAGGCGTTGACACCCGTGCCAGTGAAACCAACCGGAGCTGCCACAGTCGCGGAGCTAGCGGTGCTCAGGTTCCAAACGCCAGTGCGGTTGAACACGGTCGGATCGTCGAGACCGATGGTGCCCGATACGCCGTTGCCGAACTGGGCGGTGTACTGGATGTTGTTGACACCGGTGACGGTGTCATGGCCGCCCATCAGGAACGAGTTGTTGTTGCCCGGATACCCATGCCAGGGAGTGGCATAGGCCGAGGCCGACTTACCGAAGGTGAAACCAGCGAACTGGATGAACACCATTTCGACCGCGACATAACCGCCGCCTGCGACGGAAAGCAGAGCGCTGTTGATGCCAGACTGGGTAGCCGCGGTGGCGGCGTTCGCCGGGTTGGAGTTGCCGAAGTTCTGGAACTGGAAGTCGCCCTGAGCGAAGGTGCGGACGACGCCGTATTCGGTGGCAGTGCGGGTATCAACCGTCAGCGCCATACGCGAACGGGAATTGAAGTAATCGCGGAAGCGATTGCCCTGGCCGGCGTCACCCGAATAGAACGGCTGGCCGTAGACGCCGCCGTTGAACGTGGTGTCGACGCGCAGATAACCACCCAGCTTGATGCAGGTGTCGGTGCCCGGAATGTAGAAGAAACCGGCACCATACAGGGAGCAGATCCTCACGTACTCGACCGCTTTGGCCTTGACGGGAAGATCAGCTGCCTGTGCCCCACTCATGGCGATCAGACCCGCCGCTGAGCCGAGGATAAGGCTCTTAACCATCTTCATGTTAACCTCCAAGTTGCTCTGTAGGGAAGGTTCCGGATCCGCTGGGTGAAACACCCTAAGGTTGGTTCCCTTGTCCCTTAAAACCCGCTTAGTCGCTTCGCGCCTTCGGACACTCCCGCTCAACGCGAGGGACTTAAGCGAACCACCTAACGGGACGACCTCGGGATGCCCCCCTCCGTCGCAAGGTCACAATTACCGAACAGTTCTGCACACGCAACAAAGGAACGCTTCAGAACGGCGCGAGTCAGGCCGTTTTCGGATGGGTGTTGCACAAATAACACGCAGGCGTGATCGAACTTCCGCCGCAAGCCTTTGTTTTACAACACTGTTTACGAAAAGTTCCGTTTAGCCCGCCGGCCGTTGCGAAAGTACCGCTGCTGCCGGCTTTCCCCTTTCCCGCGCCTCGACTCCTGCCGAATCGAGCGATCGGGCCGGGCTGATTCACCTCGAAATCGATCTGCGGCACGCAAGGGAACAGGGAACTGTCATCCCGGTGATGGAATCGCCACGCACAGGATCGATGCTGCGCCCACTCGGTTGCGACGAGCGAAGGATGCGTCGCGCATTGTCGGTTACCGTACATGACCGCGGCAACTGGTTTTCCACGCCGTTACGACATTGCACAAACCCATATTTTCCGGGATCGAAATGCTTTTTTCGATCTTGCACGGGAAGTCACCGACGCGGCACAGCTGCATCCCAATAGATCGAATCTCGACGATCGCCTGACACCTCGATTTGCGGAGGCGAGCTCATTCCGCGAAGGAACCGGACATCCGCAGCAGATAGTTGGATGAAATCGGGATGCATGCGAGCGCGGCCGATTCGGCAGCTTTCGCGACCCGCGTGCCGCTATGACCGAGACACCTTCATAGCCGCAGCTTCAGGGATCGGTTGGCGAACCCAAAATAAGGTGCCCAGGCGTTACAAAACAGGCTGGAACTCCTCGGCCTGAAATCGGTCGCTTGCACCAGCACTTGGTTTCAGGAGTGGCGGAGAGGAAGGGATTCGAACCCTTGATACAACTTTCGCCGTATGGCGCTTTAGCAAAGCGCTGCCTTCAGCCACTCGGCCACCTCTCCGGTGTCGGTCTTATGCCTTGAATCGACCGGCAGGGTCAAACCGGAAGGTGTGTGCCGTCTGTGCCACGGGTCGCTCCATCCGTCGAATGACAAACCGTTACCGGGTTGTCATATCGCCAGTCGGTCCTCCGGTCTTATATGACCGTAGCCGATGAACCGATGACGCGGCCGCTGGAGAAATAGACGTGACGTCCATTCAAGACAGTCCAATGACGCTGACGTTCCGCTGCCCTGCGGAACTCGAAGGCGTGTTGCCGCCGCCGGTGCCGGCGGCACTCGGCCTGCCCGCCTGGCTCAAGGCGATGCCGACACAGGCGTTCAACACATTGAACGGTCGCGATGAGAAGAGCTATCGCCCAAAGTTGGTGACGGCGGGAATCGGAAAGGCGGCATATCGTGGGGGTGCTTGACGCCTCCACTTCTCCACCGAAGGAGCGATATGCCG
>JAYSPJ010000313.1:0-7221 GCA_043722155.1 Bradyrhizobium sp. | reverse complement strand
CCGCGGCCCCCAACTGTCTGCCCAAATATTCTTGAACGCGGAGACAATAGTCGCTGCCGCCGTGGCGCGGTCGGCGGCGATGACATTGGCGAGCGGGTTGTATGAAAAGGTATGCGTTGCGTCGGACGGGTCGAGATAGATTGTTTGCTGCGAGCGTTCGACCGGCGTCATGGCCGCGATGTCTTTGCTGGCGTCGCCGTGTGGATCAAGGAAGCAGAACCCTGCACCGCCAACGAGGTCCGCTTTCATCAAATTCAGAATGAAAGCGGTCTTTCCTGCGCCGGTTTGGCCGAATACGGCCATGTGCCGTCGCCGGTCACCGGGTAATAGTGGCACCGGCTCGCCAGTCAAGAGCGTGCCAAGAATGTAATCGTGGTCGTTGTTCATGGTCGTGTGCAGGGGCTAGCCGACGTGCCGTGCCGAGTGTTCGTGCCGCTGGTACGATCTTCGGTCGGTGCCGGAGGCCAGCCTTTGCACGCGCATCGCGTGCGGAAGAACTGTCCCTGTTCATTCTACCGTGCCAGCTTGTTGTGGTGTTAAATGCAGCCGGTTTTGAAGCGGAAAAGCTGGGGCGAGACGAAAGGTTTTTGTAGTCGTTCTGTTGAGCCGACTGCCATGTTGACAAATCGCTATCCCCACGTGTGGTGCTTACGGTTTCTTGCGCGGTACCTAGCGCTAGGTACAATGGCTGCATTAGCCGATAGAAAAACATTATGGATCAGGAAGCAATGTTGGTGATGAGCGTAGAAGGTATGATTTTAGAAGTTGCAGATGAGCAGCACGAAATGTCTCGCGGCGATTTTCAGGGGCGCTGCACGGCTATTGCAAAAGATATCATCAAGGCGGTGCGCGCCGACATCGTGAGCGAATTGCGGGAAGTGCGAGACGGTATCGAAACTGATCGCTTCACGTTGGAGAACGTTAACGGACTTCTCCGCCGGATTTCCTAACAGCCGTATCAAGAAAACATTATGTACAAAGGAACGAACAAAATAACGGGTGAAGTGACAGAAATGACCGAAGCACGGGTCAGGGCAGAGATCATTCACATGTTTCAGTATGATCTCGGCACGTTCGAGACAGACGAAGAAATTGTCGCGGGCGTGACCGGCGGCGATATCAAGAATTATTTCGTCGGCGGCGTGTGTGAGGTGGCCAATTACAAGATATCGCTGGCATAGTATGGACACCCAGACACTCGGACTGGAGCTGGCATTAAAATTAGGATGGGACGGACTTGGTATACTTTTTGTTGCGAAGGCCGCACTTCAAGATGCGAACTTCCACGAAGAGGCATTGGTGATCGATCGATTAATTTCAAAAACTCTCATTCGGTAATATGGATACAAAAGACGCAGGGAAGCTTGGCGGACAGGCTCGCGCTAGGCGCAAGGACTTGTCAGAGATCAATCGCCGCGTTGCCAAAAAGCGGTGGGCGAACCACAAGAAGAAGGTGCTCTAGCGCTTTGATCGGGTGTAGCTCCGCAGTGTCGGACCGTCGCGGTGTGCAATGGTAAAAGGGTGTCCGGTTCCAAGTTGGCGCGCTCATCGGCATACGATTGAGCGCGCCGCTGGAACGGTCAATCTGTCCGCGCCAGTTCGTCGTGCCGCTCGCGCGGCCGACCCAAAGGGCTTTTCCGCAGCGACGTGCCTTGTGGCCGGAGTGCGTGGCTTGCTGGCGTCCGATAGGGGACAGAAAGGCCTTTGGGTCGGGCGCAAATGCGCACGCGAACTGGCGCGGAATCGTTGATATTCAACGGTTTTCGAAAAGCCTGCTGGCGTATACGGAATATGTGGGGCGATACGTCCCCGGAACCGTGGTTTGCGGGAAGAGGAAAAGGGCTGTCGGTCACCGACAGCCCTGAGATCGCCGATACAGTTGGCGCATGTTCAATATTCTTCCGCCAACATGAAGGTCAGAACCCGCACGGTGATAGTCGGGTCCGCCGGATTGTCGGATCCAAATTGCAGGGTTTGATCGTAATAGTCGATCTTCCAAAAGAACTTTTGCCCGGCCAGATCGAACGAGCCGAAATCATGCTCGGCGTGCGGATCGTTTTCGGCCGAAAAGCCGTCAAAGGCTTGAACTGTCCGAACGGCCTCCGCCCGTGTCGCATCGGAAAGGGCGGCGACGCCTGCGGTCGTCACCACGCGACCGCCAACAAGGGATCGTCGAAAGCTGTCGTTGAGTTCACTGATGGCTATGCTTCGATCATGCCTGGCTTGGATCGTCATGTTCTCCTCCGCGCTATCGACCCGTCGGAATGCGGGCCGATTGGCGAGGAGGAAAGCAGCGCCATGTTGCAGTTTACTGCGAAAGCGGATTGTTCGGAATTGGATGCCGATAACTTTAAAAATTGCCGCATTGACAGATTGGGATTTTATGTCGCGAAACAGATATTGCACTAAACCGCTACGCGGTAGCAAGTTGGCCGGCGGATAGGGAATTGGCTAAGGCGCGTGTACTATGAGACAGACTTGCTGAGTGTAGCTTGCTCCCAGCCGGGTCGTCGGTGAAGCTTTCGGAGCCTCGAAATGAAAAGGCAAACCGGGGCGGCCTCCACTCCCTGCGTTATCGCTAAAATTGTCGTTTTCTTAGCAAACGCCGGTTAGAGTTTCTTTGTTAAACGCGAGAGAATGGCGGTTGGGCCACCCTGAAGTAGTCATGAGACAGATGGTTTTACGGTTTATTCGGGACGAGGCGGCGGCCACCGCCATAGAGTACGGCTTGATCGCTGCGGGCATCAGCCTCGCGATCATCGCTGTGGTTAACGGTCTCGGTTCCAATGTTAACGGCATGTTCACTTCAATCAACAGCTCTTTGAAATAACCTGTTGTTTGGGAAGCTATCGTCATGAAGCAGCTTCGATACTTGATGGTTTTGATGACCGCAGGAGCCCTGCTGTGGTTATCCCAGGTGCTTTTCAACTTCGGACTACATGAGAAGGACAGTAGGATTGGGCTTTTGGTTTGGATCGCGCTGGTTCTTTACCTGATCTTCCTGGTAAAGTTCGGAGGGCGACGTCGTTCACCAAATGCTTAACGAATATCCGAGAGGCGGTAGCTACCTTCTAAAGTAGGCGCTATTGCGGACGGTTTGGAGATGACGGGCCGTCTCGACCCATTGGTCTTGGGCATTCTCTTCGGTTTGCTCTACTCGAACAACCGCCCGACGAACAGTTCGCGCCTCGTCATCTCGCCGAAGGGCCTGACGCCGATTCTGTGCATCCTTGAGGGCTTTCTGAATATTTTTGTCGGCATTTCCTTCTTCAAAAAAGATAATAACCTCACAGCCGGGGCACTGCTTGGAGTGGCCAATTTGGATTTTGCGAGCCTTTTCCCTGAAATTAAAATTGCACCTGGTACATCGAATTTGAACAGAGTCGTCCATGAGAGGTTTCTTTCAGTAGAGCGCAAGCTCTTGTCGCCGCAATCGTCTGGCATGGCTCAGGGCCTGACGAATGGAGTTATCGGTTGAGTCGCTTTCAAATGTAATTGTGGTCGCGCAATGGGTGCACTTCATCGAGTGGCCGCCGCGAATCTTGCGGGCCTTTTCTTTCATAAAAGCTCCACACTTCGAACACTGTACTTTGATTATTTCGGACATAGGTGACCGCTCAAGTTCCATAGGGAAGATTGCGCGCAAAGAGCTAAAAATATTCGAATTTTTACGGTTAACCTGGCAGTACAGACTCGAATAACGCGCCGCTCGCAGGAACTCCGCTGGGTGGAATTATTCGTTGATTGCGGACTGGTTAACTTTTGGAGCGCGGCCGTCGGCGCAAGGGCTCGTACCAATCGTGACGGCCGGTTGTCTCGATAGCATCGATCCACGCGAAGTCGAACGAGCTTTTGGAGACATTGAGCTGGCGCATTGCCGCGACACGCAGCTCTTCCTTTGTCAAGAATTTCGGCTGGCCGTTCTGCATGAATGGAAGCAGCCAATCGCGGCACCGCCGCCGTTCTGCTGCGGCTTTTTCCGAGAGTTCCTGGCTTCGGTTATTCGTCCTCGAACTCGCACGGCCGCAAGATGCGAAGAGGCTAAAACGGGGAATATGGCTCAATAGAGCCATTCCTGATGCGCCGCACAATCGTCGTTTCGCGACCCTTGCGCGACACCTTCGATAGGGAAACCCTCGTCTCATTTGATCCTTCGTCTGTCAAGATTGCGCCTGTGTGCAATCCAACAGACGGGATTTCAGTGATGAATGTACAGGTAACACCGCTCCGGCAGCGCATGATTGACGACATGGCGATCCGCAACATGTCGCCGTTGACCCAGAAGGCCTACGTTCGCGCGGTCAAGAACTTCAGCCTCCATTTCAGACGATCGCCGGACAAGCTGACGTTCGAAGATGTCCGCGCTTATCAATTACATCTGGTCTCGCGCGGCCTGGAGGCCACGACAATCAACCAGATCATGTGTCCGAGCAGTTGCTCGACATCCTTCGTGATTACTGGAAGCACGAACGCCCTTGGCCAATTGCGTGTGATGTCCGCGATCGAGGCTTGCCGTACCGCAGCGCTTGGCGGTCATGTCGAGCGATGCGAGGACTGCGCGCACACGCGGATCGCCTACAACTCCTGCCGCAACCGGCATTGCCCGAAGTGCCAATGGTCGGCAGCCGCAGAATGGCTCGCAGCGCGTCAGGCGGAGCTACTGCCTGTTCCCTACTTCCATGTCGTGTTTACACTGCCTGCGCAGATCGGAGCCATCGCCTACCAAAACAAGGCTAGGGTGTACGGCATTCTGTTCAAGGCGGCCGCCGAGACGCTCACCATCATCGCCGCCGATCCCAAACATCTGGGTGCCCGGATCGGCCTGACCGCCGTGCTGCATACATGGGGTCAGAATCTCGATCACCATCCTCATGTCCACTGCATCGTGCCAGGTGGTGGAATATCCCCGGGCGGCGAGCACTGGGTTGCGTGCAGACCAAACTTCTTCTTGTCCGTTCGGGTGCTGTCGCGCCTGTTCCGGCGGTTGTTTCTGCAATATCTCGACGCGGCATTCGCTGCCGGCGAGCTTCAGTTCTTCTCCGATCTCACGGCACTCAAAGCTCCTTCTGCATTCAAACAGTATCTCGTGCCGCTGCGCCGCAGCGAATGGGTGGTCTTTGCCAAGCGTCCATTCGCAGGCCCCGAGCAGGTGCTCGCCTATCTTGCCCGTTACACTCATCGCGTCGCCATTGCCAACAGCCGTTTGATCTCACTGTCCGACGGCAAAGTCTGCTTCCGCTGGAAGGATTATCGCCAGGACGGCAGGGGCAAAGCAATGGTGCTTCAAGCCGGTGAGTTCATCCGGCGCTTTCTGATGCACACCCTGCCGGATGGCTTCCATCGCATCCGTCACTACGGCCTATTCGCCAACGGTCATCGCGCCGACAAGATCGAACTATGCCGCAAGCTGCTGGCGGCGCCCTCTGCGCTCATGAATCGCGACACCGATGATTGTGAGAAGGTCGCTCCGCCCAACGACCCGCCACCCTGTCCATGCTGCGGCGGCCGAATGAAGATCATCGAGACGTTCGAAAGAGCTTACGGAAGCCAAGCTCAGTCTCATGGTGCAAGAGAGTTCGACAGCTCATGACCGTAACATTCCACCGCTCGCGCATCCCCACCGTTCCTTATCCACACCGCAGAGCCCTCGACGCTCCGGTGAGAGCCGGGCTTCGTGCCTCGTCGGATCGGCGTAGCTCGCAGACACCCAGAACCGCTAAACTTTATGCCTCCTGTGGCTGTCGAATGCTGCGCGCCAGCTCCCATCCCGGTGCACTGCCCCTATCTCCATCGCAAACGACAACCATCACGGCGCGCCAAGAGACAAAATCTCCATAGCGGCAGCACCGTGGCGCTCCGCGGTTTCGTGCAAGATGGTTTCTGTAACGGCTTTCCTTGACGAGATCACGCTGCGATAGCGCTTGCCATCAGCCATCACAGAAACCTCAATATTGTGCGACAATGCAAATGAGGTTCTGTCAAGCCGCCCTTCTTCCCTGTCGCATTCTGCATTCCGCTTCCCTTTTTGAAAATTCCCTTTCCCGTCTGGGTCTTTTTCTAATGGGTATTATTAGATGCATATTCTTCTATAGAGTGAGCGGCGGATTTGGCCGGAGCTGATCGGCAAGGTCAGCCGGTCTTGACCGGCAAAATCCGCCGGTCAGGAGTGGCGGGATTTGTTTTGCTTCGGGATGGTCAGGTGCAATCGGTAGAGGTTGGTCTTGCCAAGGCCGCGTTGCGTGATCTCCAAGAGATTGGTGGCTTCAAGCTCCTTGAGATAGGTGCGCACGGTGCGTTCCCCTGCTCCCATATCCTTGGCGAGCGTGACTTGCCCCGGAAAGCAGGCCTGTTCGCCCCAGGCGTATTTCAGCAGCATGGCATAAGCGAGCTTTGCGCCGACCGAGATGTCGGTCTTGGTCAGGATGAAGTTTGGAACCTGCGTGAAGCCGTGGCGGGTGATCGGATCGGCTCCGACGATTTCAATGTTGCGCGCAAGGTCGGCGAGGCGGCCGCCAATGTGATCCATGAACGCATTCTATCAGGGCAGTGAGGTCTAATCGGGCTTGTCCCCAATGATGCGGGCGGGACGTTCCCCTGCTGCGTCAGGCCGTCTGATTTTCTGCTTTTGGCGGATGCGGGTCTGGCGATCCCAACAATGGCGCGAGCAAGCGTTGCAATCCCCCGATCAAAACATTGGTCTCGCGGCTCCGCTCGGTCAGTTCCTTGATCTGCAAATCCTTGGTGCTGATCTGTCCGCGCAAAAATTCGACTTCGCTTTCCAGCCGTCCGACGTAGCGATCATTGGCCGCGTCTTGTCGCGACAGGTCGGTGGTGGTCGCGACAACCGGCGTCACCGGTTCGACTATGACTGGCGCGGCGACATCGGTCGCAGCTGGTCGCGACATGTCGTGTCCTGTCGTGCTTGCCAATTCAGCAATCTGGGCGATGTGACGTGCGACAGACTCCGGCGTGATCATGTATTTGTCGCCGAACGGCGTTTCCTGTCGCAGGCAGTCGAGGTGACCCTTAGCGCAGTAGCGCTGAATGGTTCGGATGGTGCGGGGATGGCCGGCGTGCTCGTAGCGGACGGCGGCCTCTTCGATGGTGAGGGTGTACTGGTCGGGGCTGGTCGCGGCCTGTCGCGACGGGTCGGTCTCCATAACTTCAATCTACCATGGGGAGACTTCGGTCGATTCGGCTGTCCACACGCGCCCGGTTTCG
>JAYSPJ010000312.1:0-2966 GCA_043722155.1 Bradyrhizobium sp. | reverse complement strand
GGAGCCGCGCTCTTGCGCGGCGTCTCGAAGGATGGACATCGCCCGTGGCCCATCCTTCGAGACGCGCTTCGCGCTCCTCAGGATGAGGTCCGAGTGTGCTTCTACTTCCCGGCCAATCGCTTCGTGAAAGTCTCGATATTGACGAGCCCACGCGCGTGGCGGCCGTCGCCGATCTTGCGCTCGCCCTCGAAGGCCTCGACCTCGAAGCGGATCACGCGGCGCTCCACCGCGACCACCCTGGCCGTGGTCCGCACCGTCGCGCCGACCGGGGTGGCGGCGAGATGGCGGATATCGACTTCGGTGCCGACCGTGACCCAGCCCGGTTCGAGCTGACCCCGGATGGCGTCACCGGACGCCATCTCCATTTCCAGGATCATCATCGGCGTCGCATAGACCATCGGCATGCCCGGGACGAAATGCCCGACCGTGCGCTCCGGCGGCACCACCAGCGTCCGCTCGGCGCTCATGCCGATCCTGATGATGTCGCGTGCGTCCATGGGGAGCCTTGAGAGACAGTCATTCCGGGGCGGGCGCGGAAGCGACCGAACCCGGAATCTCGAGATTCCGGGTTCGCGCCTTGCGCGCCCCGGAATGACGAACTGGCGTTTACGCCGCGCTACTTTTTCGCCGCGGCGGCGCGCTCGACAAAAGTCTTGCCGCCCTTCATCTTGTGCGCCAGCGGCGCTTCGTTGATCTGGATCACGACGGCGTCGGCGTCGACGCCGAGGTTCTTCACCAGCGCCTGGGTGATGTCGCGCATCATGCCGGCCTTCTGTTCATCGGTGCGGCCGGCGGCCATGCTCACGGTAATTTCAGGCATTGTCGTCTCTCCCTTTGTTTTTGCTACTTCGTTTTCGCTACGAATTCAGTCCTCATCCTGAGGAGCGGCCTCTTGGCCGCGTCTCGAAGGATGTGCCCATTGTCCTCATGGTTCGAGACGGCGCAAGGGCGCCTCCTCACCATGAGGCCTTATCCCCACTTCACCTCATGCCGCGCCAGCACTTCGCGCACGGCCTCGACAAGCCGGCTCTGGTCGACCTCGTATTGCGCCTCGGTCTGTTTCTTCAGATATTCCTCGCGGTCCTTGATCTCGGTTAAGCCCGCACCGAGGATCAGATCCTTGATCTGGATTTTGTCATTGGCCTTTTCGTCGGAGCCCTGGATGATCACGCACGGGCTGTTGCGACGGTCGGCATATTTGAGCTGGTTGCCCATGTTCTTGGGATTGCCGAGATAGAGCTCGGCGCGGATGTCGGCGTTGCGCAGCTCCGCGACCATTTTCTGATAGTCGGCGATGCGGTCGCGGTCGAACACGGTCACCACCACCGGCCCGAATTCCGCTTTGGTATCGAGCTTGCCGAGCATGGTGAGCGCGGCCTGCAGCCGCGACACGCCGATGGAAAAGCCTGTCGCCGGCACCGGCTCGCCGCGAAAGCGCGAGACCAGTCCGTCATAGCGCCCGCCGCCGCCGACCGAACCGAAGCGCACCGGGCGGCCTTTTTCGTCCTTTGTCTCCAGCGTGAGTTCGACCTCGTAGACCGGGCCGGTATAATATTCGAGGCCGCGCACGACGGAGGGATCGATACGGATGCGATCCGGTCCATAGCCGGAAGCGCTGATCAGATTCGAAATCTCGGTCAGTTCTGCACGCGCCTTCTGAACCGTCTCCGACTCGAACAAATAACGAAACGCGGCGTCGTCGGCCTTGCCCGGATCGCCGAAACAGGTCGCAATCGCGTGCGCGTCGGTGGCGCTCAAGCCGGCACCCTTGGTGAAATCGCCCTTGCCTTCCTCGCCTCCGTCCCATCGTCCGGGACCGAGCAGCTTTTCCACTTCGGCGATCGAAAACTTGTCGAGTTTGTCGACAGCACGCAAAACAATGAGCCGGGTGGCTGCCTCGCCAAGCCCGATACTGTCCATCACGCCATCGAGCACCTTGCGGTTGTTCACCTTCACCACATAGCTGCCGCGCGGGATGCCGAGCGCTTCCATGGTGTCGGCCGCCATCATGCACATCTCGGCGTCGGCCGCCGGCGATGCGCTGCCGACGGTGTCGGCGTCGAACTGCATGAACTGGCGGAAGCGGCCGGGGCCGGGCTTCTCGTTGCGGTAGACGTAGCCCTCGCGGTAGCTGCGATAGGGTTTTGGCAAGTGATCAAAATTCTCGGCGACGTAGCGCGCCAGCGGCGCGGTCAGATCGTAGCGCAAGCTGATCCACTGCTCGTCGTCGTCCTGGAACGAGAACACGCCCTCATTGGGCCGGTCCTGGTCGGGCAGGAATTTGCCGAGCGCATCGGTATATTCCATCGCCGGGGTTTCCACCGGCTCGAAGCCGTAGCGCTCGTAGACGGCGCGGATCTTCTCCACCATCGCGCGGGTCGCCGCGATCTCGGCGGGGCCGCGATCGGCGAGGCCGCGCGGCAGTCGGGCTCTCAATTTTTGGAGTTTTTTGGGTTTTTCGGCCATGGGCGGCGTTGGTACCAGCCGGGATGCGATGCGGCAACCGGGCTGGCTACGCCCCCTCCCCCGCAAAAGCGGGAGAGGGAAGCCGCCGGTCACAGGACCTTTTTGATCCAGTCGTGCGGGTCGGCCGCGCGGCCGTACTGGATGTCGACCAGCTTGTTGCGCATCCCCATGGCGACGGGGCCGGCCGCGCCGCCGCTGATGAGAAAATCGCCGCTCGCCGAACACACCTTGCCGATCGGCGAGATGACGGCCGCGGTGCCGCAGGCGAAGGCCTCCTTCAGCTTGCCGCCGGCGGCGTCGGCGCGCCACTGCTCGATCGTGTAGGTTTCCTCGCGCACGCGGGTGCCGGAATCCTTCGCGAGTGCGATGACCGAATCGCGGGTGATGCCCGGCAGGATGGTGCCGAGCGGCGGCGTCAGCAGCGAACCGTCGTCGAACACGAAGAACACGTTCATGCCGCCGAGTTCCTCGATGTAGCGGCGCTCGACCGCATCGAGGAA
>JAYSPJ010000311.1:0-1940 GCA_043722155.1 Bradyrhizobium sp. | reverse complement strand
GCGGACCTCGCCGCCGCGGCGCATCTTTCGGCGATCGATTATCTGGGCGACGTGCCATGGATCGAGGACGACGCGGCAAAGGCGTGGTACGCGCGGGTGAAATCCAGGCCCTCGTTCCGCCCGCTGCTGAGCGAATGGCTGGCCGGCGTGCCGGCGTCGCAGACCTATGTGGACCTGGATTTCTGAATCAGTCGTTCGAAGTCACCCCCGCTAATTCGCAGACAACAGTGGGCCCCCTCTCCCATGGGGCGAGGGTTGGGGTGAGGGGGTACGGTCTATCGATCGAGCTTAACCCCTCACCCGGATCGCTGCGCGATCCGACCTCTCCCGATGGGAGAGGTGAAGAAGCCGCGCTTCGATGGTAGAGAATCTCAAAGTCGAACTCACGCGTGAGGCGCGCGCGCTCGGCTTCGACTGCGCCGGCGTCACCGGTCCGGATACGATCGCGGAAGCCGCCAGACATTTTCGCGACTTTATCGACGCCGGCGCACATGGCGACATGGACTGGCTGGCGGACCGCCCCGAACGCCGCGCCGATCCGCGCGGGCTGTGGGCGGAGGTGCGCTCGGTGATCATGCTCGGCGTCAATTACGGGCCCGACCAGAATCCGCTCGACATCCTGGAGCAGCGCACGCGCGGCGCGATCTCGGTCTATGCGCAAGGCGACGACTATCACGATCTGATCAAGAAGCGGCTGAAGGCGCTGGCGCGGTGGCTGGTCGCCGCGACAGGCTGCGAGGTCAAGGTGTTCGTCGACACCGCCGCGGTGATGGAAAAGCCGCTGGCGCAGGCGGCGGGACTGGGCTGGCAGGGCAAGCACACCAACCTCGTCTCGCGCGAATTCGGCTCCTGGCTGTTCCTCGGCGCGATTTTTACGACGCTGGAGCTGCCGCGCGACGGGGCCGATGTCGATCATTGCGGCTCATGCCAGGCCTGCCTCGATATCTGCCCGACATCGGCGTTTCCGGCGCCCTACCAGCTCGATGCGCGGCGCTGCATTTCCTATCTCACCATCGAGAGCAAGGGTCCGATCCCGCACGAGTTTCGCAAAGCCATCGGCAACCGCATCTATGGTTGCGACGATTGCCTCGCCGTCTGTCCCTGGAACAAATTCGCGCAGGCCGGGCGCGAAACAAAGCTCGCCGCACGCGAGGATTTGCGCGCGCCTGGGCTCGCCGAGCTGGCACGGCTCGATGACGCGGCGTTTCGCGCGCGATTTACGAAATCGCCGGTCAAGCGCATCGGCCGCGACCGGTTCATGCGCAATGTGCTGATCGCGATCGGCAACTCCGATGATGCGGCCCTGGCGGTCGAGGCCGAACGCCTGCTCGATGACGCAAGCCCGCTGGTTCGGGGTGCTGCGGCGTGGGCGCTGTCGCAGTTGGTTGGGCCAGAGGCTTTTGAGGAGGTGGCGGCGAGGGCACTGGGCGTTGAGCTGGACGACACGGTGCGAACGGAGTGGAAGCGAACAGGCACAAGAGCCTGATCCCTCATCCTGAGGAGCGGCGTCTTCGCCGCGTCTCGAAGGATGAGAGCCACGCCGCATGGTTCGAGACGGCGCGCCGGACAGCGCAAGTGCGCTGCCGGGAGCGCCTCCTCACCATGAGGCTGACCGGATCAGGGTTGCGCATCCCGCACTTGATTTCGTTCCCAAAATTCCGCCATGGTCCGGCGCCATGACCAATCAACCCTTCTTCACCAGAGATCGCGACGCCTTCATTCCCACCGCGGTGGCCAACGGACCGTGGGACCCCAATTCGCTGCACGGCCGCGTCATCATCGGCCTGCTCGCTTTCGCGATCGAGCAGCGTCACGGCTCCGACGACTTCGTGCCGGCGCGGCTGACGGTCGACATGTTTCGGCTGCCGAACATGGCGCCGATCGAGGTCACCACAAGGCTCGTCCGCGACGGCATGCGCATCAGGGTGGTCGAGGCCGAA
>JAYSPJ010000310.1:0-3127 GCA_043722155.1 Bradyrhizobium sp. | reverse complement strand
CTAGATTGCAAGGCGGCGGCCGACCATCTTGCCGCCGATATCGCGACACTCGGCTTTGCGACCGAGGTCAGGCCGACCGCCGGTCATCCCGCCATCGTTGCCAGGGCCAATGGCAATAGGGACGGGAGGCCACATGTGCTGTTCTATGGTCACTACGACGTGCAGCCGGTCGATCCGCTCCATCTTTGGCATCGTCCACCGTTCGAGCCCGTTGTGACCGACCATGCCGACGGACGGAAAATCATCGTCGCGCGAGGCGCCGAGGACGACAAGGGCCAGTTGATGACCTTTGTCGAAGCCTGCCGCGCCTGGAAATCCGTGACGGGTTCGCTGCCGGTCGACGTCACCATTGTCATCGAGGGTGAGGAAGAGATCGGATCGAAGAACTTCGTGCCGTTTCTGGAAGCGAACAAGGCGGACCTTGCGGCCGACTTCGCGCTGGTCTGCGACACTGGCATGTGGGATCCGAACACCCCGGCGATCACCACCTCGCTGCGCGGGCTGGTCTACGACGAGGTCAGGATCAAGGCCGCCAACCGGGATCTGCATTCCGGCATTTTTGGTGGCGGCGCGCAAAATCCGATCCGGGTGCTGACGCGGATTCTCGGCAGCCTGCATGACGAAGGCGGCCGCATCACCATCCCCGGCTTCTACGACGGCGTGAAGGACCTGCCGCCGGAAATTCTCGCGCAATGGAAGAACCTGAACCTGACCCCGGAGTCCTTCCTCAAGCCGATCGGTCTTTCGCTCCCGGCCGGCGAAAAGGACCGCTTGCTGATCGAGCAGGTCTCTTCGCGCCCGACCTGTGACATCAACGGCATTATCGGCGGCTACACCGGCGAGGGCTCCAAGACGGTGATCCCGGCGGAAGCCTCCGCCAAGGTTTCATTCCGGCTGGTGGAGGGACAGCAGCCCGACAGGATACGGCAGGCGTTTCGCGATTACGTCACCGCACGGCTGCCTGGGGATTGCAGCGCGGAATTCATCGATCATTCCAACGCACCGGCCATCGCGCTCGACTGGAACATGAAGCCGCTCGCCGCCGCCAGGCGCGCGCTGACCGAGGAGTGGGGCAAGGACGCGCTGCTGATCGGCTCGGGCGCCTCGATCCCGATCGTCGCGGATTTCAAGCGCACCCTCGGGCTCGATACCGTGCTGGCGGGCTTTGGACTCGACGACGACAACATCCATTCGCCGAACGAAAAATACGACCTGAAGAGCTTCCACAAGGGCATCCGTTCCTGGGCGCGGATTCTCGGCGCGTTCGCGGAGGCGCCGCGGTAAGGCAGTCGTGGAGGTGGGTGGGGCTTCGTCAATCCGCCACGGCCTATCAACGTCATTGCGAGCGAAGCGAAGCAATCCATTTCACAGCGCCACCAGTTGGTAGATGGATTGCTTCGTCGCAAGCGCTCCTCGCAATGACGTTGTGGGAGTTTTGATTCAATTTTCAAACAGCAAACACGCGTCCGCATTCTCGCGGCGCGATGTGCCCGAGCTTTGCGTCGATTTACACCCTCGAAGAGAAGAGGGCGCAGGGAAAGCCGGATGCGCGCTGCACCCGCGGTCTCGTGTGCAAGCTTGCACAAAAAAACGCACACGAGCATACAGGGCAGCGGAGGCAATCCGACTTTCCCTGCGCGATGCTTTACGGATTATACCGCGCTCTCCTCGGCGACCGGGCTTTCTTGCCACCGTCACCCGCGCGCCTTAGCGCAAGCTTGACACCAGCGTCGGGGTGCCAGAACCACACGGCTTTTCCGTACGCAACGACGGCATTCGTCATTCGCCGCCATCGCGTCACCGCATCCCACCGCGCGTTCGTGACGATCGCGACCCGCCCCTCTGATCGGGTGAGACACGCGAAGCTAAATCACTGATTTGCCCGACGGGTTAAGCGGAATATTTTTCGCAAAGGGGCTGGACAGGGTTTTGGGTGATTTGCCCGTCGGGTTGTTTTGTCGCGGCCGGGCCGCTTGCTACGGGCTATGGGGTCCTTGAAAACAAAAACGCCGCCCGGAATTGGGCGGCGTCTGGATTCGCAGTGCAGAGGTTGTTGGGCGTTACCCTACACGAAAATTCAAAAATTTCAATCCTTGTAGCCGGGGTCGAGCCGCTCGACCTTGCGAAGCAGCGCCGGCCATACCAGCGTGGTCGAGCGCAGTTCCATCCGGTCGGGATCGGTGAACAGGGCGGCGTTCTTGTCGACCACGGCCTGCTCGACAGGGTAGGCGGTCGGCCCCAGCATGCGGGTGCGCACCTGCATGGTGCAGGCCCGCTCCAGGTGGAACATGCGCTCGAAGGCGGAGGCGACCGAGCGGCCGACCGTCAGCGTGCCGTGATTGCGCAGCAGCATGTGGTTCTTGTGGCCGAGATCCTTCTGCAGGCGCGGGCGCTCGTCATGATCGAGCGCGATGCCTTCATAGTCGTGATAGGCGAGATCGTGGGTTACGAGCTGCGCGGTCTGGTTCAGCGGCAACAGGCCTTCCATGCAACTCGCCACCGCGGTGCCGTCGGGCGTATGCAGATGCAGCACGCAGCCGGCATCCTCGCGCACCTCGTGGATCGCCGAATGGATGGTAAAGCCCGCCGGGTTGATGCTGTAGGAACTCGTGCTGAGCTGATTGCCGTCGAGGTCGACTTTCACCAGGCTGGAAGCGGTGATTTCGTCGAACATCAGGCCGTAGGGATTGATCAGGAAATGATGCTCCGGCCCCGGTACGCGGGCGGAGATATGGGTGTCGACCAGATCGTCCCAGCCATAATGCGCGATCAGGCGATAGCAGGCGGCGAGATTGACCCGCTGGCCCCATTCCGCATCCGTCATGTCCGACGGCACTTCCTTCAGGCGAGCTTCCGCAGGCGACATGACCGGTTTCTCCCACTTGGATTTCGAGTGAACTGTCGATTTTCGCCGCCAAACCTAGCCCTGCGCCTGCTTCGCAGCAAGGCGCGGGGCTGGCGTGACAGTTATGCGGTTTGATGAAGCGTTGCCGCGCTAGTACTAACTCTGTGAGATCAGTGAGTCGCTTGCTGCCCATGCTTCGAGACGCTCGCGCTGCTCGCTCCTCAGCATGAGGTTGTTGTTAAACCTCATCCTGAGGAGGCCGCGAAGTGGCCGTCTCGAAGG
>JAYSPJ010000309.1:0-6784 GCA_043722155.1 Bradyrhizobium sp. | reverse complement strand
TTTTGCCTTCACGCGGGCCGAGCGCGAATGACCGTGTCGGCGACCACCGGTACCTGATGCCGTCGGCTGGTGTCGCAATCCATGATCGGGAGCCACAGGCGGATCGAGATCGCCATCGCGCTGGTCGCCGGGCTGCTGGTGGGCATGCTCTGCTGGCTCGCGATGGCGCCCGGCACGGCACAGCGGATCGACCGTCGCCTCACGCTGTCATGGTTGTATGCCTGGCGTGGCGACCGCCCGGCGCCAGCCTCCGTGGTGGTGATCGAGATGAACGGCGCCTCGGGCGCGCGCATGGCCTTGCCTGCGGACGCGCGGGAGCGCTCCCGCTGTTCGCAGATGCTGATCGACGAAACCCGGCCCGGTTATCGTTCACTCGGATCCCCAGACGATGCCCCGTGGCCGAGATGCGTCCACGCGAATCTGGTGGATGCCTTGCGGACGGCCGGGGCGCGAACGATCGTTTTCGATGTCGCGTTCGTCGACCGGCTGGGTCGCGACCCGCGCGAGCGCGAGGATATGGCCGAGGAGGACCGCCGGTTCGCCGAGGCGATCCGCACCGCCGGCAATGTGCTGCTCGCCGACCAGGTCGCCTATGTGCCCTGCCGGCCAGGGGCGGGCGCGTGCGAGGAGCGCGGTGCCAAGCCGTTGAGCCCGATCGTTCGGGACGCCGCCGCGGCAACGGGGCCCATGTTGCTGGAGCATTCCTCCGGCGATCTCGTCGACAGCTTTCTCGTGTTTCGCGAGGGCGCTGCGCCGATGGTGGCGTTGCCGCTGCTCGCGTGGCACCTCGGCCGCTTGGAAGCGCACGACCAGTTGATCGCCTGGCTGGCGACGCTGTTGCCGGAAGACGGCGTGATGTTATCGCGCGCCGAGGCAGGGCGCTTCGAGCCGGGTGAACTGGTCGGCGCCGGCCTCTATTTCAGGGGCGTACTGCATGAGCTGAGCGCGCGCGGAAAAAAAGGCGGCGCTCTCGGTGGCGCTGCCGAGCGGTTGCGGGATCTCTACGCCGGACCGTCCGACAACCTGCTCAACGAATACGGTCCGGCCCGCATACTCGGTTCGCTGCCCTACGCCGATGTCCTCAAGCTGGCGCGGCCCGAGGTTGCGCGGCTCGCCGCCATCGTGGGCGGCAAGACCGTGTTCATCGGCTATGCCGAACGCCATGAGAAAAGCGTGATCGAGCAGTTTCCCACGCACTTTTCGTCGCCGACCGAGGTCGATCCGAGCGGCGTGGACCTGATGGCCACCGCCTATGCCAATCTCGAGGACGGCTCGACGCTGCGGTTCATGGGCAAGGCCGCCGTGATCGGCGCTATGGCCGGCTTTGTGACCACGGCTGTGTGCCTCGTGCTGCCGGCGTTCTGGGGGCTCGGGATCGTGGTCGTCGGCCTGCTCGTGTACGGCGCATTCGCAGCGTGGGGTTTTTCCAGTGCGTTCCGTGTCGTGCCGCTGGCCGCCCCCCTGGCCGGTGCCGCCGTCGGATTTTCGGTGGCGCTCGGCTGGCAGTATGCGACCGCGGCCCGTCAGCGCCGGCGGGTGTTCGAGCGGCTGTGCCAGTTCGTGCCGCCCGATGTCGCCCGCCGGCTCGCACTGCCGAGCGGGATCGTCCCGGAGTCGGTGGAAGGCATTTGCCTGGTTACCGACGCCTCTGGCTACACCGCCTATGCCGAGCGCACCGAAAGCGACCATCTGGCACAACACCTGAATCGGTACTACGAAATCCTGTTTCGCCCTGTGCTCGCCAATGGCGGTTTCGTGAGCGACGTGATCGGCGACAGCATGCTCGCGGTGTGGCCGCACCGCGAAGGTGCGAAAGCGCCCATCGCCCAGGTGCTCGATGCCTGCCTCGCCATCCTCGACGAACTGGATACCGCCCGGACCGATGTGGCCATGCCAACGCGGATCGGCGTGGCCGCCGGACCCATGACTTTGACATTGATAGGGGCGCTCACCCATTTCGAATACAGGGCTGTCGGCGACATGGTCAACGTGGCCAATCGGGTTCAGGCGCTGAACAAGATGCTCGGCACGCGGGTGCTGGTGCGGGAAGAGGTTGCCCAGGCCGCGACCGACTTCGTGTTTCGAGACCTCGGGCTGTTCCGGCTGCCCGGCAAGGCGGCGCCGCAGCGGATCTTCGAACTGGTCGGGCGCGTCGGCGCGGTGGATGAATACCGCCTGCGCTTCGTGACGAGCTTCGAGTCCGCACGACGCCTCGTGGAGCTCGGCGATCTCGACGGCGCGCGGCGGAGCCTGGAAGCATTAGGCCCGGACCTGCCATCCGATGGCCCGACCCGGTATTACCTTGACATGATCGCGCAAGCCATGGAATCTTCGGGTGCCGAGTTTGAATCGCCAGGGTCGGCGAATCCGTAAACGATCGGTGAGCGGCGGCCACCCATACTGGGCAGATTCAGTACTGTGGACAGGCTACAAGAATGGACTGCCGTCACCAAGGCTCCTCGGCAAGGGAGGCTCGAAGCTAGTGCAGAGCACCATCGGAAGATCGGGGGGATGGTCCGTCGTCATTGCGGCGATGCTCGTGCTCATGTCCTGCGAGGCGATCGCCGCCGACGGCGACGTGCCCGTCTGTGCCCCTGTGGTCGGTCGCGTGGTCTCGCGGCAGGGCAACGTCGAGATCCGTCGTGCAGGTTCATCCCAGTGGTACCGAGTCGAGCGCCTCGACACCAACGTGTGCGACGGAGACGCCGTTCGCACCGGTCCCCGCAGCCGCGCCGCCCTGTGGCTGCAGCCGGAGAATCTGATCCGGCTGGATCAAAAGACTGCCATCACCATGTATTCGACAAAGGCTGAAACTCGGGTCGAGTTCTTCTCGAACGGGCAGGTCTCCGCCGACCCGGACTGCGGTGCCGCGTATTTCATCTCCCGTTTTCCGAGAAAGTTCGGCGTGCGCACGCCGTTCCTCAGCGCCGCCATCAAGGGCACCGAGTTCCTGGTGAACTCGCAGTGCAGCGCGACGACCCTCGCCGTGTTCGAAGGCGCAGTCGCTGCCCAGGAACTGCAGACCAACAGGGAATTCCGCGTCGACGCACTTCAGCAGATCAGCGTCGGACCGGGCCTGCCGTCGGCAATACCGATCCCGATCAAGCCGCGGGATGGAGTGCAATGGACGATCTACTACCCGCGGACGGCGGGACGGCGCAAGGATGGGCAGGATGCGCTTCTGGAGCAGTGCCCCCGAGGCGCGGAGGAGGCGGCCTGTGAGATCGGGAATGTGGAGGCGCTGCTGGGGGTAGGGGCGGTTGACGATGCCAACGCGGCTATCGGTCGACTTCAGGACACAGGCAACGGTGGCGCAGATCGCGCCGCCTTGGAGTCTGTGATCCAGATCGCATTGAACGATCGAGAAGCTGCGCTGCGCCTTGCGGAGTCCGCGGTTCAGGCCAACCCCGGCAATGCCCGCGCACGCGCGGCGCAGTCCTATGCGAAGCAGGCCAAGCTCGATCCGGAAGGAGCCCTGGAGGCGGCAGAGCGGGCCTTCGAGATCGATGGCAGCGCTTTTTCCAAAGCTCGCGTTTCCGAACTTCTGCTTGTCCTGGGCAGAGTAAGCAAGGCCAGACGCGCGGCGGATATGGCCGTTTCCCTGGATGCCAACGAGCCGAGAGCGCTCCAGATGCTGGGGTTCACCAGCCTCGCGAACCTCATGGCGGACGATGCATTGTCGGCCTTCAAACGGGCCATCGACCTCGATTCATCGGACCCGTACTCCAGGCTCGGATCGGGGTTAGCCAGGATTCGTCTTGGTCATCTCGAAGATGGGCTGGCCGAACTTCAGATTGCGTCGCTCCTCGACCCGAGCAATTCGCTAATTCGGAGTTACCTGGGGAAGGCGCTGTTCGAGAAGCGTCGCTCAGCCACGGACGCCTTGGCCGGCGAACAGTTCATCCTCGCTAAAAGGCTGGACCCGCTTGACCCTACACCCTGGTTGTACAACGCGCTTCGGCTCGCAAGATCATCGGAGCCTGTGCGGTCGATGGAGGAAACTCAGCGATCGAAGGAGTTGAACGATCGGCGCGCACCGTATCGCTCGCGGTTACTCCTGGATGACGATGCCGTTGTTCGCAGCGCAGACCTGGTGAGGAGCTATCGGGATCTCGGCTTCGGGCAGGTCGCCGAGAAAGAAACGTTCGGCGTGACCGCAACCGATCCCACCAGTTTCGCCGGCCATCGCCTGTTGGCGGAGGCGTTCTACGAAAGACCCCGGCATTCGGCGGCCCAGGTCAGCGAAGCGCTCCAGGCCCAGGTCTGGCAACCACTCAATGCATCGCCCCTCCAGATCGATCGGCTCGACGATAGCTCCTTTATCCTGCGAGGAGCCGGGCCAGGGAGCCCCGGATTGAACGAATATTCGTCTCTATTCACACAGGAAGGTGTCCACGCCCAGGGTTCAGGCCTCGTTGGTTCGAACAACACGCGCGGGCACCAGGCGGGGTTATCGATCCTGTCCGGTAGCTTCGCAGCGAGTCTCGGCAGCTTTGCCTACGAAACAGACGGCATTCAGAGCGGTTGGGGGCTCGAGAAGAAACTTCTGAATGGCTATCTCCAGATACAACCTACCTCGGACTCCTCGGTATTTGTCGAGGCCCGCAAAACTCAGCGCACACAGGGCGATCTGCAAGGAAATTTCTTCGGCGAAATTCAATCCTTGCGGCTGCTTGAAAGCCGTCAACTAACGAGAGTCGGCGGGCGCATCGGGCTCGATGATACGTGGAGCATGGCCGCGGTCGGGACCTATCTCGATGGGGACTCGACCACGGAGTTTCCCGCCGGGTCGGAGCTCATCCGAATCAAGGGGCCGGAACATTCCTTCGAACTACAGGCGGTTCGCCGCCTACATTCGGGTTGGTTCATGATGGGTGCTGGCCACTATCGGGCGGAAGGAACCACGACGTTCCTCGGTTCACCGTCGAATGCGGCGAGCGAGACAGGATCGGTCTACGCGTACGGTGGATTCGAACCGATTCCATCGATGTTGCGGGTTGATCTTGGATTGTCCGTCGATCGAGTGCAGGACGGCGCTCTGAGCACCTCCATCGAGCGAACAAATCCGAAGCTTGGTTTCGTATTCAAGCCAATTCCAAGGCTTTCTATCCGAGCAGCCTCGCTGCGTAACACGCGCAAAGGCGCTGTCGCCGATCAGACCATCGAGCCCAGCAACGTAGCAGGCTTTAACCAGCTTTACGACGATTCGCTCGGAACCGCTTCGCGGCGAAATGGCATCGCAATCGACTACGCCATCGACTCCACGACATTTGCAGGTGTCGAAGGTACGCGCCGCAATTTTAACATCCCGCAATTCTTCACGAATCCGCAGGAGTTCTTCGAGTGGCGCGAGCGTGAAGCACGAGCCTATCTCTATGTGGCGCCCAGCGAGCGGGTGGCGACGACAATCGAGTACATCTATGAGCGGATCACGGAACACCCTCAATTTTTCCAGACGTTTCTCGATGTCCGCACACGAAGGATACCGATTGGCGTTCGAGTTTTCAGCCCCGCGTTGAATACCATGATCGGGTTAACGGCGACTCATGTCTCGCAGGACGGACTCTTTCTGAAGCAAGGCGTTTTTCAGCCAGCCGAATCGTCCTTCTGGGTGGCCGATGTTTCGGCAAGTTATCAGCTCCCGCGCCGTATGGGGGTTGTGTCATTGGAGGTGCGAAACCTGTTCAACAAAAGCTATCTGTTCCAGGAAACGGACATTCTGAAGCCGACGCTGGCCAGACAACGATTCGCGTTTCTGCGTATCAGCATTTTCTTCTGAGTATAGATCGATCGGGGCAGGAGTTCGATGATGAAACACTATCGATCGCTCTCCTCCCGAAGTTGCATTGGAATCTATCCAACCACGAAAGGATAACTACCATGGCAAAGTTAAACGTTGATGCGGCTGCTGCTTACTATTTCGACCGCGACGACAATCTGGTGGCGATAGAGGGGCGCGATTTCAAGACAGCCAGTATCGAGATTGATCCCTTTGTACAGGGCCTCGAGCTTTTTCTGAAAGGAGTTAAGGGCGGAGATCCGTTGTTGTTCAAGAGCGGCAAGAATCTGGATGCCGTCAAGGATCTGAATGCAATAAGTGTCGTGTACATCGCTTTGTTGGCGGCGGGTACACAACTGACGATCCTGGGGGTGGAAACCCTTGTTGGTGTGGGCGAAGGACAGAGGATGATCGAAGGTCTAAAAGCCGACATAGCGTCTGGGCCGATCTGCTGTTGCCCATTGGTTCCCGGGCCGCATGGTCCGGTGTGTCCCTGCCCGACCAAGAAGTGCTGAGGCTATGGCAGGGCAAGGAGAACGCAATGAACGTATGGTGGAGTTTGTTCGAGCACTTGCTGAGTGGGTTCGGTTCGCGATTGGGAGTGGGGGCCTTCTCGATGCGTCGGTCCCCGAGCGAGGAGGGTGCGCGTCGCTGGCCGGGCGCAACCTGTTTCCTCTTTCTGACTTTGGTGTTGGCGTGTTCCGCCAAGGCGAGCGAATCGGTCAGCGAGGGCACGCGGATCGCGCGTGTGGTCCATGTGTTCCCCCTTTTCCGCCTGTCGAACGACCAGAACATCGCACTGAAAGACCAAATGAAGGGTGCAATCGAGGTTCTGGCTACCGCCAAGGTCGATCTCGAGTTCGTGATGCACGAACCGGTGACGTTCGAGGACGGAGTGGTCGACGTCGGGGAGTGTTCCGAATCGCCCTTGACCGTACAGCAAAGTAGGATGTTCGCCTTGGCGGCGAATGTCGAGGGGCACGAGATCGTGGCCTTTGCCGCCCA
>JAYSPJ010000308.1:0-5836 GCA_043722155.1 Bradyrhizobium sp. | reverse complement strand
TGCACGGTGCCGTCGAAATTCCGGGTCTCGGCGAGGTAGCGCGCGGTGCCGAGCAGCATGGTGGTGTGGCCGTCATGGCCGCAGCCGTGGAAGCGGCCGGGAATGGTCGAGCGCCAGCGCAGATTGGTGTTCTCTTCCATCGGCAGCGCGTCCATGTCTGCGCGCAGGCCGATGCGCTTGCCGCCGGTACCCTTGCCCTTGAGCACGCCGACCACGCCGGTGCCGCCGAGGCCGCGATGCACCTCGATGCCCCATTGCGTCAGCTTTTCGGCGACGATGCCGGAAGTGCGGACTTCCTCGAAGCCGATCTCGGGATGGGCGTGCAGATCCCGGCGGATGGCAGTGAGTTCGTCGGCATAGCCGTCGATGCGTTCGATGTTGGGCATGGCTGTTATCCCGTTACGGAAGACGTTGAGCGTGGTTTGCCCCCGGGGACGAAGGCGGGACCGTTCGGCTTGATGCGAACGCCCGGGCGCAATCGCGTCCAGGGCAGGGCGGCGGTATCGGCCGGCATCGCGCCGGGCGCGGCGCAGATCAGCAGCTTTTCGGCGATCGGCTCGAAATCGGCCCGAAAGTGCACCGAACTTTTGTTGACCAGGATCGCCTGCTCGGTCGGCTCGATCCCGACATAGCGATACATCGATTGGTCCGCGAGCTGCGCCTTGTGCGAGGAGACCACCACCCGGACGCCGCCGATGCGAAGGCACGCCGACGGCCCCATGTCCATGTCGCGGCCGCCATAATAGGGGCCGGAGGCGATGAATTTTCCATCGGACAATTGTTCGACGATGAAGGTTTCCTCGTATGGCGCATCGCCCGGAATGCCGGATTTGCCGCCGAGCGACAGCGCGACTGTCGCGCCGACGCCCGCGGCATGTGCGGCATTCGCCGATTGCGGATCGTAGATCACCCCGATGGCGGCGCGCTGGGCGTTATTGCGCACCAGCGCGCGCAGCATGCCCGTGGTGTCGGAATCGCCGCCGGCGCCGGGATTGTCCTGGGTGTCGGCGATCACGATCGGCTTGTTCGCGGTCTTTGCCAGTTCCATCGCATGCAGCACGCCTTCGTCTGCTGTGTAGATGCGGCCGTCGAAATCATTCTCGTGACCGACGATGACGCTCGCAATGGTATCGGCCGCGGCGTCGGCATCGGCCTGGGTCACGCCGTAGGCGAACACGCTCGGCCCGCAATCCCGGAAGTCTGCGGCCGGAAACCCCGGCGCGAATGACAATGTCGGCACCGCATCGTCCTGCAGCGCCGCGAGCTTCTGGTAAATTCCTCTGGTCGGCTCGTCGTTGGTGCACTGCCAACTGATCGGAATGAGAAAAGGCAGTTGCCGGAACGCCTTTGCGAATTTTTGCGTCGTGCCGAGCAGCAGCGCCAGATGTTCGGCGGCGGCGCGGCCGGTGTCGGCCATGTCGACATGGGGATAGGTGCGGTAGGCTATGAGTGCGTCCGCATACTCCACCATTTCGGGTGTCACATTGGCGTGCAAATCGAGGCTGACCACCAGCGGTAGATCATTGCCGATCACCTGCCGCACGCGCTTGAGGATTTCGCCTTCGCCATCGTCGAGATGCTCGGTGACCATGGCGCCGTGCAGGTCGAGGTAAACGGCATCGAGGGGACCTGCGGCTTTGATGCCGTCGATGATCACCTTGACGATGCGCTCGAACGCATCCTCGGTGACATGCGCCGAGGGGCTGGCGCCGCAGGAGATGGTCGGCACCAGCTCCCAGCCGCGGGCTTCCGCCCCCTCGATGAAGCCGGCGAGGCCGACATTGATGTTGCGCATGACGTCGAGCACATCGTCCTGCGCCATCGCCGGCCAGCCGCCGCCATGCACGAAATCGGCATAGGTCGCCTTGGTCGGCGCGAAGGTATTGGTCTCGTGCAGGAAGCCGCCAACGGCGATACGGGTCATCAATTCGGTCTCGATCTGATTTGTCGCGCGACGTTAGACTCGTCATTGCGTAAAGCGCAAGCGACGAAGCAATCCCGTTTTGCATGCCGCATGGGCGTGCCGTCATTCCGGGGCGATGCGCAGCATCGAACCCGGAATCTCGAGATTCCCAGGTGCGCAATTGCGCACCTGAGGTCTGGTCCTTCGGACCATCCCGGAATGACGAGCACTGTCCTATGCAGTCGCCACCACGCCTTCAGCCACCGGCCTGAAATTCGCAAAATCCCAGCCCCGTCCGGGAGCGGCTTCCAGCAGCGCGCGGGTATAGGCCTGTTGCGGATGGGTCAGGACCTGCGCCGCTGGGCCCTGTTCGACGATGCGGCCATGCTGCATCACGGCGACGTCGTCGCAGATTTGTGCCGCGACGCGCAAATCGTGGGTAATGAACAACAGCGCGATGCCCAGGCGAGTCTGGATTTCGTCGAGCAGTTCCAGCACCTGCGCCTGCACCGAGACGTCGAGCGCCGACACCGCCTCGTCCGCCACCAGCACGTCGGGATCGAGCGCCAGCGCCCGCGCGATCGCGATGCGCTGGCGCTGGCCGCCGGAGAACTGGTGCGGATAGCGCGTGATCGCGTCGGCGGGCAGGTCGACCAGTTCCAGCAGCTCGCGCGCCTTCGCCAGCGCCTCCGCATGCGGCATGCCGTAATTGATCGGGCCCTCGGCGATGGTCTCGCCCACCGTGATGCGCGGATTGAGCGAACGATAGGGATCCTGGAAGATGATCTGGATGCGCTTCCTGTGCGGCTGCAGCAGCCGCCGCGACAAGTCGGAGATTTCGCGGCCCGCAAGGCGAATGCCGCCGGAGGTCGGGTCGATCAGCCGCACGATGCAGCGCGCCACGGTGGATTTGCCGGAACCGCTTTCGCCGACGATGCCGAGCGTGCGGCCCTTGCGCAGCGTGAGCGTGACATCCTGCGCCGCCGCGACTTCGCGGACGGTGCCGAAGAAGGAGCGCTCGCGATAGACCTTGCCGAGCTCGTTGGCCTCCAGCACGACCGGTTCGGTGGAATCGGGGCGCGGCGCGCGCGGGATCAGGCTCGGCACCGCCGACAGCAGGTTGCGGGTGTATTCCATGGTGGGCGTGCGCAGGATGGAATGCAGCGAGCCGGTTTCCACCAGCCGGCCGTGGCGCATCACGGCGACGCGGTCGGCGATCTCCGCGACCACGCCCATGTCGTGGGTGATGAATAGCACCGCGGTGCCGTGATCGCGCTGCAGGTCGCGGATCAGGGTCAGGATCTGCTTTTGCGTGGTGACGTCGAGCGCGGTGGTCGGCTCGTCCGCGATCAGCAGTTTCGGCTCCAGCACCAGCGCCATCGCGATCATGATGCGCTGGCGCTGGCCGCCGGACAGTCGGTGCGGGTAGGAGGCGAAGATGCGCGCGACCTCGGGCAGCCGGACCTGCTCCATCATGTCGAGGATACGCCGCTTCCGCGCGCGGGCGTCGAGATCGGTGTGGGCGCGCAGCACCTCGTCGATCTGGCGTCCGACCGGCACCACCGGATTGAGCGCCGTCATCGGCTCCTGAAAGATCATCGCCATGGTGGTGGCGCGCAGCTGCCGCAGGCGGCGGTCGCTGGCGGTGAGGATTTCCTCGCCGACCAGTTTTACACTCCCGCCGGACGGGACCAGTGAGCCCTTCTGCAGCAGCCCCATCACCGTCAGCGAAGTGACCGACTTGCCGGATCCGCTCTCGCCGACCAGGCACAGCGTCTCGCCTTCGCGCACCTGCAGCGAGACGCCGTCGATCACGCGCTGGTTGCCGGGATTCTTGCCGAGGCCGACCACGAGATTGTCGATGTCGAGGACGATGTTCTTCACGTCAGCACCGCTCTCTCATCGTCATTCCGGGATGGTGCGTTGGCACCAGACCCGGAATCTCGAGATTCTCCGGTGCGCAATTGCGCCCCGGAGTTCGCTTCGCGCCCCGGAATGACGTCCTTGCTTCGTCGCTCCGCTCCTTGCAACGACGTCACTTGCCGCCCTCCCGCTGCTTCATGCGGGGATCGAGCGCGTCGCGCGCGGCGTCGCCGATCAGGTTGACGCTGAGGATCGCGATCGAGAGCAGCAATCCCGGCCAGAAGATCAGCGACGGCTTTATTTGAAAATAGGCGCGGCCCTCGGCCATGATGTTGCCCCAGGTCGGCGTCTCCGGGTTGATGCCGGCGCCGAGGAACGACAGGATCGCCTCGGTGAGAATCGCGGAAGCGCAGACGTACGTGCCCTGCACGATCAGCGGCGCCACCGTGTTAGGCATCAGATGCCGCCACATGATCTTGGGCAGGCTGGAGCCGACCGAGATCGCGGCCTCGACATACGGCTCCTCGCGCGCCGACAGCACCACCGATCGCACCAGCCGCGCCACCCGCGGGATTTCCGGAATGGTGATGGCGACCAGCACCGTCATCAGGCTGGCGCCCGACAGCGACACCACGGCAATCGCGAGCAGGATGCTCGGGATCGCCATCAAGCCGTCCATCACCCGCATCATCACGGCATCGACCCATTTGAAGAAGCCGGAGACCAGACCGATCACCAGCCCAATGCCGATCGAGAACACGGCGGCGCCGAGCCCGATCAAGAGCGAAATCCGCCCGCCATAGAGAATGCGCGCCAGCACGTCGCGGCCGTAGGCGTCGGTGCCGAGCCAGAATTCGGCGCTCGCGGGTCTCAAGCGCTGCGCCGGCGCCAGCAGCTGGGGATCGTGCGGCGACAGCAGTGGCGCGAAGATCGCCGACAGGATCACCAGCGACAAGCATGCGGTCGCCACGGCGATGATCGGCGTCGCCGTGAGAAATCCGAGCCCCGGCCGGAACGGCGTGGTGATCGGGATCGACGGCTCGGGGAGGGTCTCGGTCGCCATCAGTACCGTATCCTTGGGTCAAGCAGAGTGTAGGCGACGTCGATCAGCAGATTGACCGTGACGTAGATCAGCGATGTCAAAAGGATCATCGCCTGAATGACGGGATAATCACGCGCCAGCACGGCATCGACGGTGAGACGCCCGATGCCGGGCAGGTTGAACACGCTCTCGGTGACGACCACGCCCGATATCAGAAGGGCAAATCCGGTGCCGATCACGGTGATGACGGGCACCGCGGCGTTGCGCAGCGCGTGGCGCAGCAGCACGGCGGTCTCATTGATGCCCTTGGCGCGGGCGGTGCGCACATAATCCTCGCCGAGCACATCCAGCATCGCCGCCCGCGTCATCCGCGCGATCAGCGCGACATAGATGAAGGACAGCGTGCAGGTCGGCAGGATGATGCGTTCGAAGAACGGACCGAAGCCCGCGGTGATGCTTCTGAAACCCTGCACCGGCAACCAGCGCAGTTCGATGGCGAAGACCTGGATCAGCACATAGCCGATCACGAACACCGGGACCGAGAAGCCGATCACCGACAATCCCATCACGAAACGGTCGATCCAGGTGCCGTGTTTCCAGGCGGCGATGACGCCGAGCGGCACCGCGACCACGATGGCGAGCACGATGGTGGACAGCGCGATCGAGATCGACGGCTCGACGCGCTGGCTGATCATCTTCAGCACCGGCACGTTGGAGATCAGCGATACCCCGAGATCGCCATGCAGCAGCTTGCCGATCCAGGTGAAGAACTGGATGTGAAGCGGCTCATGCAGCCCGAGCGAGATGCGGATACGCTCGAGCTGTTCGGGCGTGGCATTGTCGCCGGCCAGGATCGCGGCGGGATCGCCCGGCGTCAGCCGCAGCAGCAGGAACACGAACAGCGCCACCACGCCCATCACGGGAATGGCGGCCAGAACGCGGCGAAGCAGATATCCGAACATCAGACGCACCTATTTCGTCGTCTCTGCGAAAGCAGGAACCCATACGCCGGGAACTCTCGATGGAAT
>JAYSPJ010000307.1:0-2287 GCA_043722155.1 Bradyrhizobium sp. | reverse complement strand
GCCAAAACTAGTCGATAACGGGTTTTCCCGGACTTAAGGGGCGTGGTGAATGCGGTGGGATCGCGGACGTTACAAGTTTAACGATCACGATGGGCATGAGGCCTGGCGCTGGTCTCTCACCACGTCGTCCCGGCCTCCGAGCCGAGACCCATAACCACCGGCCTGAGTTGTTGAGGGGAAGCCGTCCGCATATGGGTCCCGGATCAGCGCTCGCGTTACTCGCTTGTCCGGGACGACGAAATTCATTTTTTCGATTCGAATTTCAAACAGCAGATACACGTCCGCATTCTCGCGGCGGGAGGCGCCCGAGGTCTGCATTTTCGTTGTCCCTCAAAGAAAGAGGGAGCAGGGAATGCCGGATGCGCGCTGCACCCGCGGTCTCGTGTGCAAATATGTGCATCAAAAAACGCACACGAGCATACAGGGCAGCGGAGAACATCCGACATTCCCTGCGCAATGGCTTTACGGCTTATCTCGCGCTCACCCCGGGGTATCGGGCTTTCTTGCCCCCGTCGCCTCACGGAAACTGGCACTCCGGCCCGGTCGGGCTTTCGCACCTCCGAAAGACTTGACGCCGACCACTGAGGCGTCGGATCCACACGATTTTGCCGTACGCTTCAGCACCGCTCGTCCGCACGCCCTCGGACCGCTCACGGAGTTTATCCCGCCCTGCCATCCCATCGCGCGCACGATGCCGCCGCGTCCACCACATCCCATCCCAACGTTCGGTGACGATGGCCAACGCCCCTTCCTCGGGGACAGGATGGCGTGAGTCGTAAAACTGATTTGCCCGACGTCGAAAGCGAAATTTTACCCGACGGGTTGATTTGTCGCAGCCATGGTGCAGCAGCAGGAGTGCGGACGAAAGGACCTGCAGGATGGTTGAGCCGTCCATCATCGGGAACTGCGATGATGGTGAGGGCGTCAATTCAAAACGAGACGCGCTGGCGGACGCAAGCTTCGATGCGCAAAACGGGCTCTGGTCAGGCATCGCATCATATCCGAAATTGTGAAGGTTGCGGATGGCGGCCCCATGATGGTGGCGCGGCGCACACGGGGGCCGGCGTCCGCAAACTTTCACAAGAGGAAGCATTGGCCGCTTCCACCTCCCTACAAGACGGGTGTAGTCTGTTCCCACAGGGCGTCCCGTTGGACCGCATGTCCGCGACGTCGCTCAGACTGTGGAGTGAATATCATGAAATTTCCCCGCCGCACATTCTTGCATCTGGCCGCGGGCGCTGCCGCGTTGCCGGCGGCGCCCCGCATTTCGCGGGCGCAGGCCTATCCATCTCGGCCGGTGCGCATCGTCGTCGGCTTTGCCGCCGGCGGGGCTACCGACATTCAGGCGCGCCTGATGGGTCAATGGCTGTCGGATCGCCTCGGCCAGCAATTCATCATTGAGAACCGCGCCGGCGCCAGCGGCAACATCGGAACCGAGGCGGTCGCCAAAGCGCCCGCGGATGGCTACACGCTGCTGCAAATCGTAACCCCGCACGCGATCAATGCCGCGCTCTACAGCAATCTCAATTTCGACTTCATGCGCGACATCGCGCCGGTGATTTGCGCCGCGCGGCTGGCCTACGTCGTCGTGGTGCATCCGTCGGTCCCCGCTACGACGATCCCCGAGTTCATCGCTTACGCCAAAGCCAACCCGGGCAAGATCAACTACGGATCGGCCGGCCCCGGCACCCCGCAAAACATTGCTTGCGAACTCTTCAAGATGATGGCCGGGGTGGATTTGGTCCATGTCCCCTATCGCGGCGGCGCACCTGCGGCCACCGATCTGGTCGCCGGCCATTTGCAGGTGATTTTCGCCCCGGTATCGGAGTCGATCCAGCACATCAAGGCCGGCACGCTGCGCCCCCTGGCAGTAACGACCGCGGCCCGTCTGGACGTGCTGCCGGACGTTCCAACGATGGCAGACTTCGTGCCCGGTTATGAGGCCAGCGGCTTTGCCGGCATCGGCGCGCCCAAAGGCACTCCGGCCGACATCATCGAGATGCTGAACAAGGAGCTCAATGCCGGCCTCGCCGACAGCAAGGTCAAAGCCCGGATCGTCGAACTGGGCGGCACCGTGGCCGGGGGCACGCCTGCGGAATTCGGGAAGATCATCTCGGAAGCCACCGAAAAGTGGGCGAAGGTGATCAAGTTCGCGGGCATCAAGGCTGAATAGGACCAGTTGCATTTGTCTAAGAGTCCGTCCGGAGACTTCAGGCCGGATTGCATAGTTTTCTGAGCATGAGGCGGATTGAGGCGAGGCGCAAGAACGCGAGCGCCTTTCGGTTGA
>JAYSPJ010000306.1:0-3261 GCA_043722155.1 Bradyrhizobium sp. | reverse complement strand
GATTTCAAGTTCCAGAAGCGGCCGGCGGCAGCCGATATCTTCGACGATTCCTTCCTGCCTGCGCCCGGCGGCCGCATGATCAATTGAGCAATAAATCAGCGAACGCTGTATCTCCTGGCGTTCCCGGATTAGAATGCGCCCCTGACCGTCCTCCGCCCCGCCGCCCCCTTGAGTTTCGCCCGCATGTCCATGCTTCGCCTTTATACGCGCGTCCTCGAACTGCTCGACAAAGAGGCGCGGCTGGGCTGGATCCTGGCCGGCGCCAATCTGCTGCTGGCCGGCGCGCAATTCGCCGAACCGGTACTGTTCGGCCGCATCATCGACGTACTCTCCGGCAAGCCGACCGGGGGGCCGCTGGCGTCTTCTTCGGCCTGGCCGCTGCTGGCGGCATGGGCGGCATTCGGCCTGTTCACGATCCTGTGCAGCGCCGCGGTCGCGCTGCACGCCGACCGGCTGGCGCACCGCCAGCGTCAGGCGGTGCTGACCAATTATTTCGAGCACATCATGCAATTGCCGCTGACCTTCCACACCGGCACCCATTCCGGCCGCCTGATGAAGGTGATGCTCAACGGCACCGACTCCTTATGGCGGCTCTGGCTCGGATTTTTCCGCGAGCATTTTGCCGCGATCCTGTCGCTGGTGGTGCTGCTGCCGCTGGCGCTATACATCAACTGGCGGCTGGCGGCCCTGCTGTTCATCCTTTGCGTGGTGTTCACGGTGCTGACCACGCTGGTGGTGCGCAAGACCTACGGCATGCAAAGCGAGGTCGAGGCGCATTACAGCGATCTCTCCGCGCGCGCCTCCGATGCGCTCGGCAATGTCGCGCTGGTGCAAAGCTTCGTGCGCATTCAGGCTGAAGTGCAGGGGCTGCGTTTCGTCGCCGACAAGCTCTTGGCGGTGCAGATGCCGGTGCTGTCGTGGTGGGCGCTGGTCACCGTCATCACGAGGGCGTCGACCACCATCACGGTGCTGGCGATCTTCACCGTGGGCATCGCGCTGCACGAACAGGGCCTCACCACGGTCGGCGAGATCGTGATGTTCGTCAGTTTCGCCACCATGCTGATCCAGAAGCTCGAACAGGTGGTTTCCTTCGTCAACAACGTGTTCATGGAAGCGCCGCGCCTGCAGGAATTCTTCAACGTGCTGGATGCGGTTCCCGCGGTGCGCGACCGGCCCGACGCGATCGATCCCGGCCGGCTGTCGGGCATGGTCGAATTCAACGACGTCTCGTTTTCCTATGACGGCAAGCGGCCCGCGGTCGAAGATCTTTCCTTCACCGCGCTGCCCGGCCAGACCATCGCGCTGGTCGGCCCCACCGGCGCCGGCAAATCGACCGCAATCGCACTGCTGCATCGCGCGTTCGATCCGCAGTCGGGCTTCATCAGGGTCGACGGCATGGACGTCCGCGGGCTGACGCTGACGGCGCTGCGGCGGAATATCGGCGTGGTGTTTCAGGAAGCGCTGCTGTTCAACCGTTCGATCGCGGACAATCTGCGGGTCGGCAAGCCGGACGCGTCGGACGAGGAACTGCGGATCGCGGCAGGCCGCGCCCAGGCGCTGGAATTCATCGAGCGCGGCGAGCAGGGGTTCGAGACCAATGCCGGAGAGCGCGGACGCATGCTGTCCGGCGGCGAGCGGCAACGGCTGTCGATCGCTCGCGCGCTGCTGAAGGATCCGCCGATCCTGATCCTCGACGAAGCCACCAGCGCGCTCGATGCCGTCACTGAAGCCAAGCTCAACGCCGCGCTCGACGAGGTCATGAAGGGCCGCACCACCTTCGTGATCGCGCACCGGCTCTCCACCATCCGCCATGCCACGCGCATCCTGATGTTCGACAACGGCCGCGTGATCGAAAGCGGCACTTTCGACGAACTGGTGGCGCAAGGCGGCCGCTTTGCGGAACTCGCAAGGGCCCAGTTCATGGTTCAGGAAAATGCCCGGGCCAGCATTGCAACGCCAACGCCCGACAGCACGGCTGTCAAGATTTAAGTATCGCCAATATTTGACCTATTTCGTCCATGATTTAATCGCACAAGCTCTGTTCCGGGCCCGCAAGCCGGTATAGGTTTGCATCCGCCGTAACCGACGGCGCCGGACACGCTTGAAACCCGAACGTCACACGCCAGGACCTCCTCTGCAAAGGCGGGTCTCAAAGGACCGGAATCGGACAGTGCATTTTCTTCGCCCTTCGTTTCGCAAAATATCATTGAGCTGGATCGTTGTCGGCGCAGTGCTCGCCGTCGTTGCGCCGCGCGCCGCGCATGCGGAAGCGCTGCTGGTCGTTGAAGCCGATACCGGCAAGGTGCTGCAGGCGGAGAACGCCACCTATCCCTGGTATCCCGCATCCGTCACCAAGATGATGACAGCCTATGTGACGCTGAAGGCGGTCAAGGAAGGCCGGCTGACGCTCGACGGCACGCTGACGGTGTCGCCGGTCGCAGCCGCGCAGTCCCCTTCGAAGATGGGCTTCAAGCCGGGCACCCTGGTCACGGTCGAAAATGCGCTACACATGATGATGGTGAAATCGGCCAACGACATGGCCGTGGTGCTCGCCGAGGGCGTCGCCGGTTCGGTCGACGGATTCTCGGCTCAGATGAACCAGACCGCGCTCAGGCTCGGGATGACGCAGACGAGCTACGTCAATCCGAACGGCCTGCCTGCCGAAGGCCAGATCACCTCGGCGCGCGATCTCGTCATCCTGGCGCGCGCGATCATTCGCGATCTGCCGGAATACGAATTTTTCATGCACACCCCCTCGATCCGGTTCGGCCGCCGGGTAACGCAGAATTTCAACAAGCTGATCGGGCGCTACCCCGGCGCCGACGGCTTCAAGACCGGCTTCATCTGTGCCTCCGGTTACAATCTGGTGGCTTCGGCCACGCGCAACGGCAAGCGGCTGATCGCCGTGGTGCTCGGCGCGTCGTCGGGCCAGATGCGCGCGGTGCGCGCCGCGCAACTGCTCGAGCGCGGCTTTGCCGACAACACGCTGTCGTGGCTGCGCCCCTCGCTCGGCACGGTCGACAATCTGGTGCCGATCGACGCCTCGCCGCCGAACCTGCGCGACGAAATGTGCAATGGAAAGCGAAAACGCCCGGCGACCGACGAGGACGCGGACACTGTCGCCAGCAACGGCAGTTCGAGCAATGGCGAATCCGCGGTCTCCTTCTTCACCGCCGGGTTGCAGCCGCCGATGGCGAAGCCGTCTGAACTGCTGGCGGCGGCGCCCGCGGCGTCGGAACCCGTCGTGGTCTACACCGGCCC
>JAYSPJ010000305.1:0-3500 GCA_043722155.1 Bradyrhizobium sp. | reverse complement strand
GACGCGAGCCGGATGCGAACCATCTCCTACGGCAAGGAACGCCCGGTCGCGGTCTGTAACGACATCTCGTGCTGGTCGCAGAACCGCCGCGCCGTCACGGTGTTGAACGCCAGCTCCTAAAAGGCGTTAGCCTGTCGTAAAGTCCTTCCGGCGCCCTTTGGGCGCCGGTTTCGTTTTGGCGAGTTGCTCCCGCGAGCAGTTTGTTTCAGTCACATTTTTGGCGTACTCCCTCTCTCAATGTGTTCCGCTTTCGATGTCACGCCGATCCCGTCGTCAGGCCAAAATGTCATCCAGAATTCATGGAATTACCCGCGCCGTGGCGATCGCCGCGATGCTGGCGTTGTCTTCACCCGCCTTCGCACAGCAGTCCGATGATGCCGATGCGGAAATGCGAATTCAGCAGCTCGAAAACCGGCTGCGCCAGCTCACCGGCCAGAACGAGGAGCTGCAATACCGCAACCGGCAGCTCGAGGAGCGGCTGAGGGCGCTGCAGGGCGGCGCGCAAGCCGCGCCCGGCGGGCCGCCTGCCGCAGCCCAGCCCAATATCGCCACAGCGCCGGCGGCGCAGCCGAATCCGCCACCGCTCCGGCAGCCTCAGGTCCAGCCAGGCCAGCAGATTGCCGCGCCGGCGCCGATCGTCCAGGAGCCCCCACAAAGCGTGCCGCCGGCGCAAGGCCGACGCCGTGGCGATGCCTTCGATCCCAGCCAGAATCCGAATGCCCCGGGCGCGCCGCAGGCGCTCGGCGGCGGCCAGCTATCGATTCCGGCGGAGGCCCCCGTCGGCGCTCCGGGCGGCCGCGGGGCAGGGGAGCCGCTCGATCTGGCCAACACCGGCGGGCCGCGCAATCCGGCCGGCGCCTTGCCTGCGTCGCGAACTCCCGGCGCGGGTGCTGCGCTGACCACCCTGCCGCCGTCGGCGACCCCGAAGGACGAGTTCGATCTCGGCATCGGCTATATGCAGCGCAAGGATTATGCGCTCGCTGAAGAGACCATGCGCAACTTCGCGCAGAAATATCCCGGCGACCCCCTGACGGCGGATTCGCAGTACTGGCTCGGCGAGAGTTTTTTCCAGCGCCAGCTGTATCGCGACGCCGCGGAATCCTTCCTCGCGGTGACCACCAAATTCGATAAATCGGGCAAGGCCCCGGACGCCCTGCTGCGGCTCGGCCAATCGCTGGCGGCGCTGAAGGAGAAGGAAGCTGCCTGTGCGGCGCTCGGCGAGGTAACACGGAAATATCCCCGCGCCTCGGGCGGCGTCAAAGCGGCGGTGGACCGCGAGCAGAAGCGGATCAAGTGCTAGAGCCCCTTCCGTTTCGAAAAATCCCTGCTTCGAGGCGTTTTCCTCACGCGAACCGGTATTCATCTCGCCTGAAAACCTTATGGTCGGCGACGCCATGCCCGACGACGACAACGACCCGATTTCGGTAAGGGACGCGAAGCGCCTGTTCGCGGACTGGAAGACTGCGCCTGCACTTCTGCTCGCCGTTTCAGGCGGGCCAGATTCAATCGCCCTGATGTGGCTTGCGGCGCGCTGGCGCCGCGCCCTGGCGCGGGGGCCGCGGCTGGTCGCCGTCACCGTCGATCACGGCTTGCGCGCCGAGGCCGCCGCCGAGGCGCGGGAGGTGAAGCGGCTGGCGCGCACGCTCGACCTGGAGCATCGCACGCTGCGCTGGACCGGGCCGAAGCCGAAGGCCGGATTGCCGGCCGCGGCGCGACTAGCGCGCTATCGCCTGCTGGCAAAGGCGGCGCGGCAGAGCCGCGCCACGCACATCCTCACCGCCCATACCCGTGACGATCAGGCCGAAACGCTGCTGATGCGCATGCTGCGCGGCAGCGGCCTCGCCGGCCTCGCGGCCATGGCGCGGGAAACCGAGCGCGACGGCGTGCTATTGGCGCGCCCCTTTCTGGATGTTTCAAAATCGCAGCTGATCGCGACGCTCAACAAGGCAAAGCTCGGCTTCGCCGACGATCCGACCAACCGCGACCCTCACTTCACCCGTCCGCGGCTGCGCGCCCTGATGCCCGCGCTCGCCGCCGAGGGTGGCGATCCGCGCAATCTGGCGCGGCTGGCCTCGCGGCTGGCCCGGGCCAACGCTGCGGTGGAAGTGCTGACCGATGGCGCGGAGCGCTACCTCGCGCTGAGGGAGCGCGCTGCCCCACGTTCCCTTCTCGACGCCGGATCGCTTGATTCCAGATCCTTCGACGCCGAGGTCTTTGCCGCCATGCCGGAGGAAATCCGGCTTCGGTTGCTGAAGCGTGCGATCGACCGGTTCGGTCATGAGGGGCCGGCGGAACTCGGCAAGGTCGAAGCCTTGCTGGCGGCATTGGACCGGGTGGTCGCGGAAAAGCCCGGAAGGCGCCGGCCCAGGCGCGATCCGCCGGGACTGAAACAACGAGAGCTGAAACAGACGCTTGCCGGAGCGCTGGTCAGCCTGGTGAGCGGCCGGATTCGTGTCGAACCGGCGCCGCCCCGCCGCCGCCGGCCGGAATGAGGCACGGATCGAACACGGGCCTGATGGTCCAATCGGTCCTATTGAGTCTTAACCACCTCGGAAAACACCGATTTTACCGCCATTATTTGAGCGGGAATCCGGCTTACATGCGTTAAATAGTCCTGCCTGGTTCCCTTGGCATCTACCGGGGCGACACCTAGATTGTAATGCAGCGGACCGAGGGATTCCCTCGCGCTGCCCAAGGACATAAGGCCGCGATCCGCGCGACCACGAAGGAAGATCGATGAACGCCAATCTGCGCAATTTCGCCCTCTGGGTCATTATTGTTTTGCTGTTGTTGGCACTGTTTACGCTCTTCCAGAACCCTGGCCAGCGTGCGTCCTCGCAGGACATCTCGTTCTCGCAGCTGTTGACCGAAGTCGATCAGAACAAGGTTCGCGACGTCGTCATCCAGGGGCCGGAAATTCACGGCACTTTCACCAACGGCTCTAGTTTCCAGACCTATGCGCCGAACGACCCGACGCTGGTCTCGCGCCTCTATAATGGCAAGGTTGCGATCACCGCGAAGCCGCCCGGCGACAACGTGCCGTGGTTCGTCTCGCTGCTGGTCTCCTGGCTGCCGTTCATTGCGCTGATCGGCGTCTGGGTCTTCCTGTCGCGGCAGATGCAGGGCGGCGCCGGCAAGGCGATGGGCTTTGGCAAGTCGCGCGCCAAGATGCTGACCGAGGCGCATGGCCGCGTCACCTTCGAGGACGTCGCCGGCGTCGACGAGGCCAAGCAGGATCTGCAGGAGATTGTCGAATTCCTGCGCGATCCCGGCAAATATCAGCGGCTGGGCGGACGGATTCCGCGCGGCGTGCTGTTGGTCGGCCCTCCCGGCACCGGCAAGACGCTGATCGCGCGCGCGGTGGCCGGCGAAGCCAACGTTCCGTTCTTCACCATCTCGGGCTCCGACTTCGTCGAAATGTTCGTCGGCGTCGGCGCCTCGCGTGTCCGCGACATGTTCGAACAGGCCAAGAAGAACGCGCCCTGCATCATCTTCATCGA
>JAYSPJ010000304.1:0-2698 GCA_043722155.1 Bradyrhizobium sp. | reverse complement strand
GCCGACATATTGGGCCAGCGTACCCTTCCAGGAGATTGGCATCGTGAGGAAAAGGGTGTCCAGTCTTTGGTCGTCAAACCCCTCTCCAATATAGCGACCGGTGGCAAGGATAAGGCGTTCCTGATCTTCACAAACGCCTAGCGTCGCCCGCGACTTCTTGCGTTCGTCCGCCGACATTCCGCCTTTCAGGACCACGAGATTGCGCACGAAACGAGACAAGCGGCTTTCGAGGTATTCGAGATGGTCTCTGCGCTCCGTCAAGATAAGTGGTGAACGCTTCGCTTCCAAGGCTTTCAGCACGTCATCAAAGATCATGTTGTTGCGCGCCTCATCCCTAGCGAGAGCGGCATAAACAGCCGCCATAGGCGGACGTTCCAGGTTCGACAAGGCTTCTGGCAAATGGAATGCCGTCGTTCGGTATCTGGCGCGTTGTTTAATGCCTCGCTCGGCGGCCTGCGCTCGCGCATCCACCCGGTGCCGGACAGGACCGCATTGCATGAATATGATGGGATGATGGCCATCCTTGCGAGCGACCGTCGCAGAGAGTCCGAGAACAAATTGCGCCTTTGCGCGCTTGGCCACGAGTTCAAAACTCACCGCCGAAAGATGATGGCATTCGTCCACGACCAGATGACCATAATCCGCCACGAGGTCCGACACCTCGCCACCACGCACGAGACTCTGGATCAGCGCGACATCGATTATGCCCGTCGGCTTGCGCCGACCGCCTCCGACGATTCCGATGTCCTTTGGATCGATATCAAGAAACGTTTTCAGGCGCTCGACCCATTGGGTGAGTAATTCGCGCCGATGAACGAGAACCAGTGTATTGCGTGCCCGACGCGCGATGAGCGCGGCTGCGACGATCGTCTTGCCGAAAGCGGTCGTCGCTGCCAATACACCGTGGTCGTGCGCCGCCAGGGCGTCAAAGGCTTTGATTTGCGGGCCATATAGCTCGCCTCGGAATTGCACCTTCGTCGGAAGCGGGTTGCCTCTCCAACGGTGGTCCAGCACCAGGGCTTCTGCGCCATGCGTGCGGATCAGCTCGACCACTTCATCGAGACAGCCTCGTGGCAATCCCACATGGAGGGAATGAAGTTCAGCGCAAGAGATGATCCTTGGCTTGCCGTAGGTCGGCAACCGCATGGCTTGCGCACGATAGAACTCAGGATTCTGAAAGGCGGCGAGGCGGATCAGCCGTGCAATCATGGCCGGTGGCATGCCTGTCCGGTCGACGTAAATCTGATCCGCGACAACGACGTTGACCTTGTCAGGCAAAGGGGCGCCGAGCGGCCCTGACGCCAGGCGCCGTGACGGCGTCATGCGCCATGGCTCGTCGGCATTCTCATCCTCGACTGGCAATCGGACGCCCAGTACCCGGCCGCGCGTCTCCGCGTCGGCGACAATCCGCGTCGCGGTATCGGCGTCAAGCCGCGGCAAAGAAGACAGGAACTCCCACTGATCATCATAGGGATTCAAATTTTCATCGATAAAGACGCTATTGCCGCGTTCACGCGCTCGTCGCTGCAGAGGCAAAGCGATCAGATTTCCAAAGCCGCCAATCGGCATTGTATCTTGGCTTGGGAAGAATCGATCATACGAAGAAAAACCGATTTCAGGGCGGCGCTCCATGGTTTCCGTGATGATCGTAGCGCCAAGCTGGCGGGCTGTGCGCGCGGGAATCGGCTCGGAAAAGAAAATCCAGACGTGACCCCCATTGCCTGAGCGAGACCGTTCGAGTGCGGCGGGAATTCTTCGGGCATGGCACGTTCCAATCATGGCCTGAGCGTCGTCCGCCCAACTCTCCTTGTCGAAATCAGCAGCAAGGAACCAGCAGTTCTCGTCTTGCAGCAACGGATAAACGCCCGCAACGAAGTCACCGCCCGAAGGTCGCTGCTTGTCGCCGCCGCGAAGGTGCTTTTCGATTATTTGGTCCGAGACTGGGACAAACGCTTGATGAGGACATTCCCCACACTTGATCTTTGGCTTGCCGCATATTCCTTTTGCCCATTCATTGGCACACGCAGGAGCGTAACCGGCCTTTTTGGTCTTTCGATTCTCCCACCGCATCGGGAAAACATCCACGCGGCCAACAAAGAGGCGCCGAAAAAGGGACACTTTGTCGGCCGTCGGTGAGGCAACGGTCACGCTTGGCGGTCCGTCAACCAACAAAGACTTTCGCCGCTCGTCAATCGCCGGTTGACGTTGGAGCTTGCCGAGCTTGCCCTCAAGCTCTGCCCGTTCGGCCTCTAGCGACTTGAGCCGGACTCGAACGCGGGCGATCTCCTCTTCTTTTTCGCGATCATTGGCCAATGCTGCGGACCTCTGCGAAAGCTCATCTTCTATTTGGAAAATGACGACTGGAGCCTCGCGCAAAATAGGCCAACGCGAAGTGGTGTGTTTCAACCTCAAAGAGGTGCGGAAGCAGGTTTAGGTCTCGGCCACCAGAACAGAGTGTCTATCCGGATTGCGCACGCGACATGGCCTCTATGGCGTCCGCTACGGGAATGAATAGTCGAAGTGGGCGGTTTGGAAACGGCAAAAATCCAAAGTCACCATAGAAGGCCGCTGCCTGTTCATCCTTCGCCTCGACAACTATTGCGAAGACAGCGAGTGTGCTGGCGGCCGAGAGGATGCGCCGAACAGCATCAGCCAGCAGGAGGTCGCCTACGCCCTGGCCGCGAACGCGCTGATCGCG
>JAYSPJ010000303.1:0-15385 GCA_043722155.1 Bradyrhizobium sp. | reverse complement strand
ATCGATACCGAGCGTGTGCGCATCGGAGGCGAGCGCGCCCGGTCCGGAGCCGAAGATGGCGCGGCCGCCGGTCATATGGTCGAGCTGCACCATGCGCTGGGCGACATTGAAGGGATGGTGATAGGGCAGCGAGACCACGCCGGTGCCGAGCATGATGCGCTTGGTGCGCTCGCCGGCGGCGGCCAGGAACATCTCCGGCGAGGCGATGGTTTCCCAGCCCGAGGAATGATGCTCGCCGCACCAGAACTCGTCATAGCCGAGTGCGTCGAGCTGTTCCACCAGATCGAGATCCCTGCGGAATTGCAGCATCGGATGCTCGCCGATCGGATGATGCGGGGCGAGGAAGGCTCCGAATTTAAGGCGCGCCATGGGGTTTCTCTCCGGATTTATTGCTCTTGTGTACCGGGCCTCAAACTACGGGGCGGCAAGCGCCAAGGCAATCGCGGAAAGCCGCCACGGCTGCATGGTTGTCGTGCAGGGCTGGGTGACATACCGTCACGCCGAAGATGAATAGGTGCCGTCCCGGGGGAACATGCCGTCTTCCGGAATTCTCCCTGTGGCCCTCACCATAACCGGAAGCAGATTTTGGGAGGCTGCGATGAGATTGGCAAAACCCCGCATCGACATCGGCTTTGCCACCAACGACGCGCCGGCCGCGCTTGCCTTTTGGCAGAATGAGATCGGTCTGCCGTTCGACTACACCCAGCCGATCCGCCGCGGCTACAAGCAGCATCGTCATGATCTCTGCGGCTCGGTTCTGAAAATCAATCAGGTCTATGAGCCGCTTCCCGACACTGCGCCGGCGGGCTATCGCGAGCTTTTGATCGCGCGCGATGGCATCGCCACGCCGAAGCCGCTGCTCGATCCCGATGGCAACCGGGTCTCGCTGGTGCCAAGCGGCACCTTCGGGATCGAACGCATCGGAATCCGTCTTGCGGTTCGCGACGTCGAGGCGCATCGCCGCTTTTATAAGGAAGCGCTCGGCCTGCCGGAGAGCAAAATCGACCGGGCCGGGGCCGCGGCTTTTCTGGCCGGCGACACCGTGCTCATAGCCGAGCCTGCCCCCGACGCGCCGCATGATGCGTCCTTCGAGGGCAAGGGCTGGCGCTACATCACCTTTCAGGTGTTCGACGTCGATCGCGAACATGCCTGGGTACTGGCCCATGGCGGCCTCGAAGCCCGCGCGCCGGTGACGCTCGGGACCACGGCCCGGGTCTCGATGGTGCGCGACCCCGACGGCAACTGGATCGAACTGTCGCAGCGCGCCTCGATCACCGGCTCGTTGGAGCCTGGTATCTCGTAGATTTTGCCCTGGTAGGCGCGGGCCACCGGAAACGCGTTCACACAGCAGATACGAAACGACCAATTGACCTCAATGGACGTGGTGTTTTCGCGGCAGAACCTCTATCTGTCCCGGCTCAACGCAATGGAATTTCGATGAAAACGGCCAACAAGATTGCCATCGCCAGGACCCTCCATCATCTTGTGCGATCCTTCCGGGGGATCGCCGGCCGGCCTGACAAGGGCATCTTTTCCAGGCGGGGCGTGCTCTACGAACTGGACCTTTCGCAAGGCATCGATTTTGCCATTTACCTCGGCGGCATGTTCGAGCGGAGCACCGCCATCGCCCTGGCCAGGTTGACGCAGCCGTCGTCTCTGGTGCTGGATATCGGGGCGAATATCGGGGCGCACACGTTGCATTTGGCCGGCCTGGTCGGTCCCCAGGGTCGCGTGATGGCTTTCGAGCCGACGGATTTTGCCTTCCGCAAGCTTCGACGCAATCTCGATCTCAATCCCTCGCTGGCGTCCCGGGTGAGGGCCTTCCATTGCTTCCTGACCGCCAGCGACGGCGCCAGCGTTCCGAGCGCGATCTATTCGAGCTGGCCCCTCGCCGTGGAGGAAGGGTTGCACGCCAAGCATCTCGGCCGCGAAATGCAGACGGATTCGGCGCAGGCGCGAAGCCTCGACAGCATTCTGGGCGAAAGCGCCGACCGCAAGGTGCAATTGGTCAAGCTCGATGTCGACGGGTTCGAGTGCAATGTCCTGAGTGGCGCGACCTCGCTGCTTCGCGATACGCGGCCCGTCTTCGTGATGGAACTGGCGCCCTATGTGCTGGAGGAGCGCGGCGCCTCGCTGGACCAGCTTCTTTCTTACTTCATTCCGAACGGTTATGTTTTTTACGATGAACGCACGCAGAAGCGGCTGCCGTCCGCGGCGAAAGAATTGCAGCGGATGGTTGGGGACGGCGAAAGCGTGAATGTGATCGCGATCGCCGCCTGAGCGTGCCGCCGCTCGATCGCGAACCTGCCGCGGAAGGAAATGCCCGGTTTTGGCCGGCAAGCCGACCAGGCTGGGTGCCCAGCCGAATTTACACCTCGGGGTCCTTCAGTTAAGAGAAACTCCCATTTCCGGTCGAGGCTGCAATGCATCTGAAGCAATCCGACGCCCCTGCTTCACGGCAGCTTCCCAGCCAGCGCAAGCGCGATCTGCTCGCTCACTATGAGGCCAATGGAGACGAGCTGGATCGCTGGCGCGAGTACAACGCCGCCTACCACGAAGACGATCAGAAGTTCATGCGCTTTCTGATTCCGCCCGGCAAGCGGGTGCTGGAACTGGGCTGCGGCCGCGGCGGCCTGCTCGCCGCACTGAAGCCGTCTTACGGCGTCGGCATCGATTTCGGTGCTGAAACGATCGCGAAGGCGAGCGCCCGTCATCCCGATCTGCATTTCGTTGTGGGCGACGTGGAAGATTCGGCGACGCTGGCCGGGATCGAGGGGCCGTTCGACTACATCGTGATCGCCGACACCATCGGCATGTTCGAGGACATCGATGGCACGTTGCGGCTGGTGCATCATCTGTGTGCGCCGTCGACGCGAATCATCATCGCCTATTACTCCCATCTGTGGGAGCCGATCCTGAAGCTCGCCGAAGCGCTGCATCTGCGCAGCAAGCAGCCGAAAATCAACTACATCGCCACCGCCGACTTCCTGAATCTGATGGACCTCGCGGATTTCGAGGTGATCAGTCAAGAGCAGCGGCAATTGTTGCCGCGGCGCTGGTTCGGCCTCGGGTCGTTCGTCAATCGCTTCATCGCGCCATTGCCGGGGATCAGGCAGTTGTGCCTGCGGACCTACATCATCGGACGCCCGGTCCGCCAGTTTCCGGACCGCAAATTTTCCGCGAGCATTCTGATTCCCTGCCGGAATGAAAAGGGCAACATCGAGAACGCGATTCTGCGGATGCCCCGGTTCGGCTCCGCTCAGGAAATCCTGTTCGTCGAGGGGAATTCCAGCGACGGCACCTTCGAGGAATGCGAGCGTGTTCGCGATGCCTACAAGGACAGCTGGGACATCAAGGTGCTGAAGCAGGACGGCAAGGGCAAGGGCGACGCAGTCCGCAAGGGCTTTGCGGCGGCGACCGGCGACGTGTTGATGATCCTGGATGCCGACCTGACGATGCCGCCGGAAGCGCTGCCGAAGTACCATGCCGTGATCGAGAGCGGGAAGGCCGAGTTCGTCAACGGCACCCGGCTGATCTATCCGATGGAAAACGAGGCGATGCGGCCGCTGAACCTGATCGCCAATCGCTGCTTTGCCTACCTGTTCAGCTACCTCGTCAACACCAGGCTGACCGACACGCTGTGCGGGACCAAGGTGCTGCTGCGCAAGGACTACGAAGTGCTGACGAGGGAGCGCGGCTATTTCGGCAATTTCGATCCGTTCGGCGATTTCGACCTGATCTTCGGCGCGGCGAAACAGCATCTCAAGATCATCGAGACGCCGATCCACTACAAGGCGCGCACGTTCGGCGAAACCCAGATCTCGCGATTTCGCGACGGCTGGCTGCTGCTGAAGATGGTGTGGTTCGCCTATCGCAAGCTCAAAGCCGTTTGATCGCGAGTTTGCAATGACAGCAAGTGCTGATGGCTTGGACCAACGCCAGCTCGCCCATCGCAGCCTGTGGGAACGGAAGAAAACGATACGTCTGCTGTACCGGGACTTTCATCGGCGGTTGCTCGAAAGCTGCCCGCCGGGGCCCATTCTCGACATCGGCGGCGGCACGGCCCACATCAAGGATTCCAGGCCGGACGTCATAACTTCCGACATCCTGTCGTTTCCGGGCATCGACGTCGTCGCCGACGCGCATCGGCTGCCATTCTCCGATCGGTCTTTCGCGGGCGTCGTGATGCTCGATGTGCTGCATCACCTGGAGCGCCCGATTGAATTCCTAAAGGAAGCATCGCGCGTGCTGGAACCCGGCGGACGCCTCGCGATGATTGAGCCGGCGATGACGGCCGTCGCGCGCCAATTCTATCACCATTTTCACGTCGAGCCGGTGGATATGAACGCCGATGCCTTTGCGGACGTGACGATCAATCCCGATCGGGATCCCTTTGACGCCAATCAGGCGGTCCCCACCCTTCTGTTCGCGGCACCGGCGGCCTGCAGGCGCGTTGAAAAAGCAATTCCTTCGTTGCGCGTCCAGAGCGTCGAGTGGTTCAGCCTGTTTGCCTATCCGATGAGCGGCGGATTTCAGAACTGGTCGCTGATGCCGGCGGCGCTGGTTGGGCCGATGTTGTGGTTCGAGGAAAAAATGCCGAAAGCGGTTCGGCGGCTGATGGCGTTCCGGATGATGGTCGTCCTCGAACGCGTCAAGCCATAGACATCCCTGGAAAATGACCGCGCCACATTCCTGCCGCGGATGCGGTGTGTCCGGTTAAGCAACATCCTGTTAACAGCGGGGATTGGCGGCACACGGCCTTTTTATTTTGCAGTGCAGCAACTATCTGGTCCTGATGAGGTTAATAAGCCTCTCATGAAGGAGCTGCCGGTGTCCCTCGCCAACAATATCGAATTCCTGCGGCGTCTGCCCAAGCTGAACGGTTTCAATGGCTTGGGAGATATCGGGCGGAACCTGCGGCCACCCCCGAACAGTCCGCTGGCGGAAACCGGCGATTTTGGCTCCAATCCGGGCGGACTCCGGATGTTCTCGTTCGTGCCCGATCACCGGCCGCCCGCGCCCGCTCTGGTCGTCGTTCTGCACGGCTGCGGACAGACCGCGGCCGGCTACGATCTCGGCGCCGGCTGGTCGACGCTGGCGAAACATTACGGCTTCGCCTTGCTGATGCCGCAGCAGCAGTCGTCGAACAACGGCAACGGCTGCTTCAACTGGTTCAACCCGGAGGATACCGCGCGCGACAGCGGCGAGGCCTGCTCGATCCGGCAGATGATCGCGCGGATGGCGATCGACGCCGGCATCGACGAGCGACGCGTCTTCGTCACCGGGCTTTCCGCCGGCGGCGCCATGACCTCGGTCATGCTGGCAACCTACCCCGAAATATTCGCAGGCGGCGCCATCATCGCCGGACTGCCGTTCGGCGTTGCGACCAATATGCGCGAAGCGCTGAGCGGCATGTTCCAGTCGCCATCCCGCCCGGCCGCCGAACTGGGCGATCTGGTGCGCAACGCGTCAAATCACAAAGGCCCCTGGCCAAAACTTTCGGTCTGGCATGGCAGCGCCGACCGCACCGTCAACCCTGCCAATGCCGACGAGATCGTCAAGCAGTGGCTCGACGTGCATCAGCTGCCTTCCGCGCCGATGTCCGAAGCTGATGTCGACGGCTACCCCCGCCAGGTCTGGTGGAATGGGGATGGAGAAACCATCGTCGAATCCTACACCATTACCAATATGGCCCACGGCACGCCGCTCGGAATCGGTGACAATGACGAGCGCTATGGCGCGCAGGGCGCGTTCCTGATCGAAGCAGGTATCTCGTCCTCCTATCATATCGCGAATTTCTTCGGCCTCACTGAATGGATTCATCTGACTGCCAGGGAGGATTCCAGGGAAACGTCCAAGGAAAACTCCAAGGAAAACCCCAAGGAAAACCCCAAGGCAGCTGTGAAGGCCATTCCGACGGCTGCTCCGGCGACCGAGGGCGCGCCGGATCTGACGACACTGCTCTGGCCCCTGGCGACACTCAATCGCCGTCCCGAGCCGGCTCCGGCTGCGCCACCGAAGCGTGCAAGCATCGATGTCGGCGCCGTCATCACCCGCGCGCTCACGGCCGCCGGCCTGATGAAATAGCGGCGGTAGCCGTGCCGAGAGCCCCTCCGCCGTTCGGTTGACGACGGTTGCCGCGCAAGCACGGGCCATTTTGTTCCATCGGCGCCAAAATTATTTGGAACCGAATGCCGCCTCGTGCGTTTGCGGGGGTGTGACCGGCGGTTGAGTTCCGGCTGCTCGTTTGGGCTGAACAGCCACCGATGTCCTGAATGTTGAAGGTCAGCAAACCGAATTCTGCGGATTTTCTCGCCGGTGGCGGGGAAATGGGCGCGTTGACGCGCGCGTATGACTGGTCGGCAAGTCCGCTGGGACCGCCGGGAAACTGGCCGCAAAGCTTGCGCACCGCGGTGCGGATTCTGCTCAATACCAACCACCCGATGTTCATCTGGTGGGGTCCCGAACTCATTCAATTCTATAACGATGCCTATCGTCTGACCATGGGGCCCGAGCGCCACCCGAGTGCGCTCGGCCAGCGCGGACGGGAATGCTGGGCTGAAATCTGGGACATCATCGGTCCGCAGATCGAACAGGTGATGAGCGGCGGCGGTGCCACCTGGCATGAGAACCAGCTCGTTCCGGTGACGCGCCACGGCAGACTTGAGCAGGTCTACTGGACCTACGGCTACAGTCCGATCGACGAAGATGACGGTATTGGCGGCCTGCTGGTCCTTTGTCAGGACGTGACCAGGGATGTTGTCGCCGCTGCGGCGTTGCGGGAGCGCGAGGCCGAGCTGGCACGGGTGCAGCAGATCGGCCGGATCGGCGGGCTCGAGGTCGACCTCCGCACCGGTTTTCGCAACCGCCGGTCGCCGGAATATTTGCTGATTCACGGGTTGCCGCCGGATGCCGCCAACGAGACCCACGAGGAGTGGGTGCAGCGCATCCATCCCGAGGACCGCGAAGCCACCGAACGGAAATTCCGCGATGCCATCGCCGGCGACGTGCGCGAGTACAGCGTGCAATACCGGATCGTCCGGCCCAGCGACGGCGAGACGCGATGGATTTCGGTCAAATCCACCATCGAGCGCGACGGGAATGGAACGGCCACACGCCTGGTCGGCGCGCATACCGATGTCACCGAGCAGGTGGTGGCGGATCTCGCGCTCCGGCAAAGCGAGGAGCAATATCGCAAGCTTGCCGACGAACTCGCCGAACTGAATGCGACGCTGGCTCGGCGCGTCGAGGAAAAGACCCGGGAGCGCGACCGGATCTGGAACGTGTCGCAGGACCTCCTGCTGGTCTCCGATCGCGACGGCGTCTGGCGGACGGTCAATCCGGCCTGGACCCGAACGCTGGGCTGGAGCGAGGCTGAATTGCTCAACCGCACCTCGGAATGGCTGGAACATCCCGACGACGGCGGCACGACGCGGGCGAAGTTCAAAGAGCTCGGCGAGCGCGAAACCACCGTCAGGTGCGAGAGCCGCTTCCGCCACAAGGACGGCTCATACCGCTGGCTGTCGTGGACCGGGGTTTCCGACAAGGACCATAATTATGCCGTGGCCCGCGACGTCACCGCGGAGAGGGCCGCGGCGGAACGGCTGCGAGCCACCGAGGAAGCGCTGCTGCAGTCGCAGAAGATGGAAGCGGTGGGGCAGCTCACCGGCGGCATCGCCCACGACTTCAACAACCTGCTGACCGGGATCGTCGGATCGCTGGACCTGCTGCAGACCCGCCTCAACCAGGGACGGACCGACAGCGCCGCACGCTACATCAACGCGGCGATGACCTCGGCCAACCGCGCCGCGGCGCTCACCCATCGCCTGCTGGCTTTCGCGCGGCGGCAGCCGCTGATCCCGAAAAGCGTCGATGCCAATGCGCTCGTGGTGTCGCTGGAGGATCTGCTGCGCCGGACGATCGGCGAGACCATCGATCTTGAGATTGTCACGTCTGATGATCTGTGGGGCACGCTGTGCGACCCCAACCAGCTGGAAAGCGCGCTGCTCAATCTCGCCATCAACGCGCGCGACGCCATGCCGGACGGCGGCAGGCTGGTCATCGCCACCACCAATGCGGGGCTCGATAGCCTCACCGCGGATACGCCGGCACTTTCGCCCGGCGAATATATCTGCATCACTGTCACCGATACCGGCGTCGGCATGAGCGCGGAGGTGGTGGCGCGCGCCTTCGATCCGTTCTTCACCACCAAGCCGATCGGGCAAGGCACCGGGCTTGGGTTGTCGATGATCTATGGATTTGCGCGGCAGTCGAACGGCCATGTGACGATCGACAGCAGGATCGCGCAGGGGACGTCGGTCCGGCTCTATTTGCCGCGTCACCATGGCGATATCGACACCGGGCATGCGTCGGCGATCAGGGCGGCCGAACATGCCGCCACCGGCGAGACCGTGCTGGTGGTCGAGGACGAGCCGGTGGTGCGCGGCGTCATCCTGGAGATGCTGGGCGAGCAGGGATACCGGACGCTCGAGGCGGCCGACGGACCATCGGGCCTGAAAATCCTGCGCAGCGGTGCGCGGATCGATCTTTTGGTCACCGATGTCGGCTTGCCCGGCATGAACGGCCGCCAGCTCGCCGACCAGGCGCGCGAAACCCGACCCGGCCTAAAAATTCTCTTCATCACCGGGTATGCGGAGAGCGTCGCGATCGCCGACGGTTTCCTGCAGCCCGGCATGGAAATGATCACCAAGCCGTTCGACATCGACAACCTGTCGCGGCGGATTCGCGGCATGGTTTCGGGATGAGCGGCCGAAACTACATCTCGCCGGTGAGAAACGGATTGGTCATCCGCTCCTGGCCGATGCTGGAGCCGGGACCGTGGCCGCAGATGAAACCGACGTCGTCGCCGAGCGGCAGCAGCTTGTCGGTGATCGACTTGATCAGCGTGGCGTGATCGCCGCCGGGAATGTCGCTGCGGCCGACCGAGCCGTTGAACAGCACGTCGCCGACGAGCGCAAAGCGCATCTCCTTGCTGAAGAACACCACGCTGCCCGGCGAATGGCCGGGGCAATGCAGGATGTCGAAGGTGAGCTCGCCGATCGAGACCTGATCGCCTTCCTCGAGCCAGCGGTCCGGCGTGAAGTCGCGCACGCCCGACATGCCGAAACGCAAGCCGCTCATCACCACATTGTCGAGCAGGAACTTGTCGTCGATGTGCGGGCCTATGATCTCGACCTCAAGCGCGTCGCGCAGGTCGGCGGCGCCGCCGACATGGTCGATATGGCCATGGGTCAGCCAGATCTTTTCGACCGTCACGTTCGACTGCTTGATCGCGGCCTGAATCTTGTCGATGTCGCCGCCGGGGTCGATCACCACGGCCTTCCTGGTGGCTTCGCACCAGAGCAGCATGCAGTTCTGTTCGAACAGCGTTACCGGAATGATGAGGGCGCCGGCCTTCGCCGTGGCTTCTGTTTGCTGGGTCATGGCCGCACAATGCCGATTTTTGGCGGTTCGCCAAGAAAAAGATTCGGGAAGGATTCGGAGCGAAACCGGTTTGCTGCCAGTGGGCGAGAGCGCTTTGTTCTTCTTCCCTCCCCACCACGCGCAAGAGCGCGTGGGAGGAGGGGAGAAAAGTATCGTTCTAGGTCCCGGGCGGCGGGTCGCCGGAAGGCTTGCGGGCCCGCGCGGCGAGTTGCTCGAGGGCGACCACTTCGCGCAGCCACTGCTTTTTCGGCTTGGCCGGAAATCCGCCCCAGAATTGGCCAGCGGGCACGTTCTCGTAAATGGTGGATCTCGATGCCGTGATCGCGCCCTTGCCGACGGTGATATGCGGGATGATGCCGGTGCGCGGTCCGAGCACCACGAAATCCTCCAGGGTCACGCTGCCGCTGAGGCCGGATTGGGCGACGATGATGCAATGGCGGCCGACGATGCAGTTGTGACCGATCTGGCAAAGATTATCGATCTTGGTTCCTTCGCCGATCACGGTGTCGCGAATTCCGCCGCGATCGATCCGCGTTCCCGAGCCGATCTCGACGTCGTCATGAATGACCACACTGCCGACCTGCGGCACCTTGGTATGTCCGTCGGCGCTCAGCAAATAGCCGAAGCCGTCCTGGCCGATATCGCATCCGGAATGGATGATGACGCGGTCGCCGAGATGGCAATGGGTCACCGTGCAGTTGGCCCCGATCGCGCAATCGCTTCCGATCCGGACGCCCGGGCCGATCACGGCGTGGGCGCCGATCAAGGTGCCGGCTCCAATCCGGGCGGACGGTCCGATCGCCGCGAACGGATCGACCGTGACGTTCTCTCCCAGTGTCGCCGAGGGATGCACCATCGCGCCCGGCGACACGCCAACGGTGCCGAACATCGACGCCGGACGCAGCGCCCCGCTGTAGATCCGGCGCGCGACCGCGACAAAGGCGTCATAGGGTTTGCGCACGCGCAACACAGCGACGCCTTCAGGGGCATGGCGTGCAAAGCGCTCCATTGTCAATACGGCCCCGGCCTGCGTCGATCGGAGCGAGGCGACGAATTTGGTCTCGGAAACGAAGGTCAGGTCGGTTGCGCCAGCCTGGTCGACCGGCGCAATACCGGTCAGGCGGCGGGAGAGATCGGCTCCCTCGCACGGTTCGGCCCCCGTCAGTGCTGCAATCTCGGCGACGCTCAAATCGACGGCGCGCGCAAAAAAACTGAACTCGGTCAAAATCCCGCCCCCTCAGGCGGCACTACATACCCCGACAGTGCGCCATTCCCAAGCCGAATCCGGTGGTGGCGCGGGTTTTCGCTGTCGTCCCTGCGAACGCAGGGACCCATAATCCCGGGCGTCAGTTGGGTACGATGATGTCTGATGCTCGCGTCTCACCGATAGGCCGTCCACATATGGGTCCCCGCGTTCGCGGGGACGACGATGCGAAATGATGTTTGTGGAATCACCGTTTGATCTGCGCCTTCAGGGTATCCTCCACCACGCGATCGAACGACGACGCCTTCGGTGGCGCCTTGGCGCGCGCTTCCGCGACGAACTTGTCGCGCTTCGCGACCAGCGCGCCGAGCTTCTCGTTCAATGCCTTGCGCTGGTTCATCTGCTTGTTGAGCTCATCCATGCGCTGTTCCGGCTTCATCGCGCGCAGGTTCGCGGGCAAATCATCGTCCTTGATGGCGGAGAAGCTGGTGCGGCCCGCCGTGACGTCGCTGACCAGATCGCCGTCGCCGGTGACGGCTTCCGACGATGCCCTGGCGCGCTTGTTGAGATAGCTCGCCATCTCGGACGCCTGCGCCGGCGCCGCGGCCGCCACCTGCGACAATTGGCGCGTCTTGTCCTCCGTGCGCTTCTGCATTGGCGCCGGACCATAGGGGATCACGGTGCCGTTGATTTCCCGCTGCAGGATGATGATGTCGTCGTCATAGGGCGTCTCGATGATGACGACCTGGCCGCCGTCCTGCGGGATCGGGATGAAGCGGCCGTTGCCGTTCTGGGCGATATCGCGCCACACCCGCTCGGTGTCGCGCGCGGTGCCGGCGAGCACCGCGTTGACGATGATGTCCTTCTGTTTCGCTACCGCCAGCGTGGTCGGATATCTGGTGTCCTGCGCATAGTCCATATGCGGCGGCGCGTCGCCGACCAGGAACACGATCCGCCTGACGTCGCTGGAGAGCGTCCAGCGCAGTCTGTTGACGGCGACGTCGAGCGCTTCGTTGACGCTTTCGGGCCAGTCGCCGCCGCCGCGCGCCTTCAGCTCCAGCAGGCTGGCATAAAGGTCCTGGATGTCGGTGGTGAGGTCGAATGTCCTGGTGACGTAGTCGTCGCCGATGTCGCGATAGGCGACGAGGCCCATGCGGATGTCGGCGTCGGGATTGCTGTCGACGATCGCGGTCGCGATCGACCAGATCTTGCGCTTGGCGCCTTCGAGCAGGCCGCCCATCGAGCCCGTGGTGTCCAGCACGAACGCGACTTCGACAGTCGGTTTGGCGATGGCGGCCGAGGGGGCGGCGTAAAAAGGCAGGGTGGCGAGAACGAAGGCAGCAGTATAGGCGGCGATGCGCGGCATCGTGGATCCTCCTCCAGAATTTTGTCCCTCGGAACCAAAGTTCCCGCGGCTTCAAGTTCCCGTCAGGTCCAAAACATGGCAGGCTGGGTACAAATTTGCGGCTGATCTGTCGCCAACGGTTAATGTCGGCCGGCCGGAATTTGAGATAAAGTCAGTCCATGGAATCGCCCGCCCGCCAGGTCAGCCTCGTGCCGCCGCCGGACCGCCGCCAGTCGGAGACGGCGCTGGCGATCGCGCGCGGCACCGGCCGGCTGCTGCGCTCGCTGGGATTTTCCTGCATCAGCGAATTGCCGCTGCCGTCGGGACGGCGGGCCGATCTGGTGGCGCTGAACGAGCGCGGCGAGATATGGATCGTCGAGATCAAATCGTCGGTGGAGGATTTGCGCGCCGACCAGAAATGGCAGGACTACCGGATGCATTGCGACCGGCTGTTCTTCGCCTTCACCCGGGATCTGCCGTGCGAGATTTTCCCCGAGCAAACCGGCCTGATCGTGGCCGACGCCTATGGCGCGCATCTGCATTGCGAGGCGCCGGAGCACCGGCTGCCGGCGCCGACCCGCAAGCTGATGACGGTGCGATTCGCGCTGGCCGCGGCGCAGCGCATCAACCGGCTGGTCGACCCGCAGGGGCATGGCGAGTTTTAGTATAGAAGCTTTCTACTTCGCCTGAGTCTTCTTCTCCCCTCCCCCCGCGCGCGGTGCGCGCGGTGGGGAGTGAAGAGCATCGCCCCAACTCCGCGCGGCCATGTTTTACACCATCGTCAAAAACCTATACGTCGCCTGACATTCATCGATGCCGGGGCATGACGCCTGTCCTCAACAACAAAATTGGAGAAACGCATGGAAAAGGTCGGGTTCATTGGATTGGGGCGCATGGGGCGTCCGATGGCGTCCAATCTCTGCCGCAAGGGTTTTCGGCTGACGGTCAACGATATCAATCCGGAGGCCGTCGCCGAACTAGAATTGCTCCAGGCCGGCAGCGCCGCCACCGTCGCGGAAGTCGCGCAGAAATCCGACATCATCGTCACCATGCTGCCGAATTCCGCCGTGGTCGACGACGTCGTCAGTCGCGCCGACGGCATCATTGCCAGCGCGCGGCCCGGCTCGCTCATCCTCGACATGAGCACGATTGATCCCGGCACCACCGATCGGCTGGCCAGGGCCGCGGCGGCCAAAGGCATCGGCTTCGTGGATGCGCCGGTCGGCCGGCTCGCCAGCCACGCCGACCGCGGCGAATCGCTGTTCATGGTGGGCGGTTCGGTGCAGGATTTCGAACGCGTCAAGCCGCTGCTCGAGGCGATGGGCAGCACGATCTATCATTGCGGCGAAGTCGGCAGCGGCACCAAGACGAAGCTGGTCAACAACTTTCTGGCGGTGTCGTCCTGCCAGATGAACGCCGAGGCGCTCGCGCTGTCGCAGCGCTTCGGGCTGGACCTCGAACGCACGCTGGACGTGCTCTACGGCACCACCGCGGTCAACGGACAGCTCAAGATCGCATGGCCGAGCAAGGTGCTGGCAGGCGATATCGAGCCGGGCTTCACGATCGATCTCGCCCACAAGGACCTGACGCTGATCATCGATGCCGCCAATGCGGTAAAAGTCCCGATGCCGATGGCGGCTGCTGCCCGCGAAGCCTTCAGCACCGCCCGCGCCCGCGGTTTCGGCGGCAAGGACTTTTCGGCGATGGTGGATGCGCTGTGCGACTTCGCCGGAATCGAGAAGCCGAGGCTGCCGGCGAAGTGATTAGCGCAGCGCAATCCGCCATCCAGCCTTCGTGCATCGGCGGGTGACGCTGCGCTAACCCGCCCTACGGTCTGGTCGACCGTCGGTCATTACTCCGGTGGCTTGACGCCAAGATCGCGCAGGATACCGAGCATCACCTCACTGTCGCGCTTGAAAATGTGAGCCGTCGCCTCGAAATCGGCTGGAGAAGTCAGCAGAAAGTTGTTCAGCATCTGCTGGACCTTGGAGTCGGAACCGGCCTGTATCAATAGCGACGAGAGCCGCTGGACGATCTCCCTTGGGGTGCCGCTGGGTACGGCGAAGGTGGTGAATGCGCGCGTGTCGTAGAAGTCGCCGACCGCGCCCTGCTCGGCCATGGTGGGCGTGTCGGGATACGGCGGCAGACGGCCGCCTGCCACGCCGATCAAGGTTCCGGTTCCCGCCTGAATGACGGGGGCCGCCGCGGCATAGCTTCCCGCGGCGCCATCCAGCGTCTGCCCGGCGACGTCGGTCCACATCGGCGCCTCGCCGCGATACTGGATCACCTGAAACTGAATGCCGTATTGCTTCGCGATCGTCGCCATGAGAACGTGCGGCGTCGAACCCACGCCGTACGATCCCCAGTTCAGGCTGCCGACTTTTTTTCCATATTCAATGAACTCCCGAAGATTCGTTGCTCCCGTCTTCTTCGCCGCCACCACCGGCGTTCCCGTGCCGCTGACAAGCGTCAGATAGATGAAGTCCGTTTCAGGATCGTAGGGCAGGTCCTTCACCGTCAGGCGGTTCTGGATCAGCGACGAGGAAATCGTGCACAGGATGGTGGTGCCGTCAGGTTCTGCGCGCTTCACTTCCGTCACGCCGATGACGCCACCCGCGCCGGCCTTGTTTTCGATGATGACCGGCTTTCCCACCTGTCGCGCCAGATAGTCACCGAAAGCCCGCGCGATGCCGTCGGTCTGGCCGCCCGCCGGATACGGCACGAGGATACGAATTGGGCGTGCGGGCCACGCGGATTGCGCCCCGGTCGTCCCGGACGGCGCGCACAACACCGCCGCCGAACCAGCCACGAACGTTCGCCGTGTCAGTTTTTTCATTTTCCTGCCTGTTGATTTCTTGTCAAATCGTCCGGCCGCGAGGACCGAGTAGGAGTCAGAATAGCGCAGATCTTAGGATGGGTTGGACTTTTCGCGAAACCCGTCACCGTGCGAACATGATGGGTATCGCCTTCGCGCCACCCATCCGGCGCGCTAATTCTCGAAACCGACGAACACCGTGGCTTCCTCGACGGATCTTCGTTCGGACACCACCGCATTTGCCGGAAAACTTTCATCCGGCCAGCCCAGCGCAATGCTTTTCATGATGACCTGATCGTCGGCTATTCCAGCGTGCTCGCGCACCACGGGTGATTGCATGATGCCCTGGCTGTTGATCACGGCGCCCAGCCCGCGGGACCATGCGGCATTCACCAGGGCGGTCGCCACGGCGCCGCAATCGAACGGCGTATCGTCGCTGCCGTCCAGCACGCGGTCATAGGTCACGATCACGCATAGAGGCGCGTCGAATTGACGGAAGCCGCGCAGTACCCAGTCCTGGCGCTTGTCCTTGTCATCGCGCGCGATCCCCATGGCGGAGAATAATTGCTTGGCGACG
>JAYSPJ010000302.1:0-1729 GCA_043722155.1 Bradyrhizobium sp. | reverse complement strand
GGATGACCCCATGTTCAAAAGCATCAATCCCGCGACCGGTGACGAGATCGCCACCTACCCCGAACTCACTTCCGAGGAGCTCGAGGGGAAGGTCGCGCGCGCCGCCTCGCGTTTCGCCAGCTGGCGTTTCAGCCCGGCGCCTGAGCGGACCCAGCTGCTCGAGAAGATCGCCGAAATCTTCGATACGCGGCTTGAGCCGATGGCGCGCGCAAATCGCGATGACCGCGCGCGGCCTGGGCACCCAGGCGGCTGTGGACATGGCGCCCACCGCGTTCGACCTGATCTATTCGGATGACGGGTTTAACTTCACACTTCAACAGAGCTTCACTACCCCCGCGACCTGGACGTCTGCCGAGCAGCGCCTATTCAGCGTTGCGGGTGGTGGTGCGTCCCGCCGCCGCCAGCTCGTGAACTAGACCGGGCACACCAACTGCCAGTAAAGCCGGGATGTCGCCGCACTCTATCCCGGCGACACGACGTTCGCGCCGCCATCGCGGGCATCAGCCTGACGAGCGAACGGCGCGCCTGACCACTCGGCAAATGTGCGAGGTTCGCGCTGATCCACTAGACCAACCTTAGGCCACTGGCCTTTCGTGGGAACTTGGGCGGTCCCGAACAAGTGATCCCAAAGCGTCGTCACGGCACCGAAGTTGCTGTTGAAGTGGTGAGGCTCGGTTGAATGGTGCAGCCGGTGAAAGCGGTTGTCGATGATCACACGGCCAAGCGGTCCAAGGTTCAGGCTACTCGCGGTGTGAATATAATGAGGATGGAGCCGAATGATGAACGCCAGATAAAACAACTGCGGTGTCGCTTGCAGATCGAATAACGCGAACGGCAAACTGATGAGGACGATCGAAAAAAACGGTTCCGACCAATGGTGGTAGGAATTGATCGCGGTCAGGTTTTCGATTGAGTGATGAACCGAGTGCCACCGCCAGAACCAGCGATGTTGTGTGCGATGATACCAATAGAACAGGAAATCATAACCCAACCCGCCGGCCAGCGCCGCCAGGATGGCCGAACCCCAGGTCCAATGAACTGTGACGAGCGGTTTAATCTCAAGCGCGCCAATGATGCTCACGAACAACGTGCCAGCGACAGCCTGCGCGCCAATCAGCATCGCCCAGAAACGAAGCCCTGCCGCCCGATCGGCAACCGTCATCTCCCCTTTGCGCCAGAAAATCTCAAGGCTCGTCATGATGCCGAACGCAATGAGATAGAACAGCGCCGCCGTCAGTATATTCGTCAGCAAATACATCGTGCGAACCTAACACGCGCACCCAGCAAGTAAAGCCGGAGTGAACGGCCCCTCGTCCCGCGACGGGGCGTCGGCCCAGTCCCTGTCGGCGTAACCAGGCGGGTCTAAGACCGAACCCCCACCCGCGTTATCATTGCGCGCATGACAGCGCCGCACCCCTGTTTGCAGCACATATTGAGGAGGGTCTGATGGCGCACTCGCGGCAACCCGCATGATAACCGAGGAAATCATCCTCCCCGGCGTCCGCGTCGTCGGCGGCGCGGCGGTCAGCATCGTGCTCATCGGCTTTGTCCGGTGGGCAATCGAGTTTGTATTCCGGCGATCCGATATGCGCGCGGACCGGGTGGAAAAGCGCGAGAAGGCGATGGAGGCGCCCGCTTCAGCCGCTTGCGCAGCGACAGCGACGGATTGTCCTCGCTCGGTCCCGCATAGGCAGCCTGGATGCGTGGGCTCCGGTCGCTGGCGTCGAAT
>JAYSPJ010000301.1:0-9399 GCA_043722155.1 Bradyrhizobium sp. | reverse complement strand
ACCCTGCCGCCGTCCGATCTCGCCAATGCCATCGCGCTGCGCGACAAGGCCGCGGTGACGCGCACCCCGGGGGTCGGCCCGAAAGTCGCCGAGCGCATCGTCACCGAGTTGAGGGACAAGGCGCCGGCCTTCGCCAGTGTCGATCCGGCGCTGGTGCATCTGTCCGGCGCCATCGACAACGACCGTGCGCCGCACCCGGTCACCGACGCGATCTCGGCACTGGTCAATCTCGGCTACGGTCCGCCGCAGGCGGCCGCCGCGATTGCCTCGGCGTCGCGCAGCGCCGGTGAGAACGCGCAGACCGCACAGCTCATCAAGCTGGGGCTGAAGGAGCTGGCGAAGTGACCACGCCCTCCCGCATCGTCACCCCCGAGCGACGCAGCGACGATGTCGGCGACACCGCGCTGCGCCCGCAAATGCTGTCCGAATTCGTCGGCCAGGCGCAGGCGCGCGCCAATCTCTCGATCTTCATCGAGGCCGCCCGCAAGCGCGGCGAGGCGCTGGACCATGTGCTGTTTGTCGGCCCCCCCGGCCTCGGCAAGACCACGCTGGCACAGATCGTGGCGCGCGAGCTCGGCGTCGGCTTTCGCGCCACCTCGGGACCCGTGATCGCCAAGGCCGGCGATCTCGCCGCACTCCTGACCAATCTCGAAGAGCGCGATGTGCTGTTCATCGACGAAATCCACCGCCTCAGCCCGGCGGTCGAGGAAGTGCTGTATCCGGCGATGGAGGATTTCCAGCTCGACCTCATCATCGGCGAAGGGCCGGCGGCGCGCTCGGTCAAGATCGAGCTGGCCAAATTCACGCTGGTCGGCGCCACGACGCGCGCGGGCCTCTTGACCAATCCGCTGCGCGACCGTTTCGGCATTCCGGTGCGGCTGAACTTCTACACCGTGGAAGAACTGGAAAAAATCGTCACCCGCGGCGCCCGCGTGCTCAAGATCGGCATCACGCCCGACGGCGCCAACGAGATTGCACGCCGCGCCCGCGGCACCCCGCGCATCGCCGGACGTCTGCTGCGCCGGGTGCGCGATTTCGCTTCGGCCGCGGACGCCTCCTCGATCGACCGTGCCATCGCCGACAATGCGCTCAGCGCGCTCGAAGTGGATGCCGCCGGACTCGACGCCATGGACCGGCGCTATCTCACCACCATTGCGATGAATTACGGCGGCGGGCCGGTCGGCGTCGAGACCATGGCGGCGGCGCTGTCGGAGCCGCGCGACGCCATCGAGGACATCATCGAGCCGTTCTTGATCCAGTGCGGCTATCTGCAGCGCACCCCGCGCGGGCGGCTGCTGACCTCGCACGCCTTCAAACATCTCGGCCTCGCCGAACCCGCGCGCGATCCGTCGCAGTTCGGATTGTTCGGCGGCCAAGAAAACGATGAATGACAGCGACGGCTGACGCCGCGCTGCAGCTACCTGCCGTTCCGCATCAGCGTCCCGCCGGAAATCGTGCTGGTCACGCTGGGCGGCAGGACCGGCGTTTGATTCGCCGATCATCGAGCAGGCGCTCCGACTTTCGTCCTGGAAACACCATCATTTGTCGTGGACTTTCGGCGAAAGGATAATCCTCTCGACGGTATCCCCGAAGCCTCGATCCAGCAGAGTCTCGGTCTGCGCGGTCTGCGGTTCGATTCTGTCGTTTCTCGACTGCACGATCAGAACCGCACGGCCGGCCTTCTCGAATTGATCGAGATAAGACCAGTCGACCGGACCGGAATGGGCCCGCCATGGCTTCTTGAACCCCGCGTCGTATATGAGGCTGTCGGCCGCCGTCGTCTGGGTAAACAACCGTGCGAATTTCGGGTCGGACCAGGCCAACCCGATCACGATTGCCAAGGGCTTGTAGCCTGCGCGATAGGCTCCCAACACAACGGGGTTTTGATATCGCGCGATGACCTCATTGACCGCCTTTTCGTTCTCCCGGCGAAGCGCACGCTCATTGGCAAACGTCGCAGACATATTCACGATCGAGGTGCCGCCAACAATGGCTGCAATCGCAGCTGCAACCACGTATGGCGATTGCCACCTGCTGAAACGGCTGACCGCCCAAATGATGATTGCGGGTGCAATTGCCAGGACTGGCATCAGATAGTGGATCGAGAAATGTTTGAGGACGAGAAGTATCGCCGTTCCTAGCGTCGCGGCGACGATGGCGGCCTTGCGCCTGTCGCCGGACTTCGAAAACAGCATCGCTGCCGTTACGGCAATCGCGGCGACAACCAGCAATGGCTCGATGGACGCGATCAGTCTGGCCCGTTCCGGAATCACGGCCCAGTCGATGAAACCCGCCGCCCCGTCTCCGTGACGGCCTACATGCGTGACAATCGAGAACAGCCAGTGGAATACGCGTTTCATCTTGTCGAAGATGGGCAGAAGAAAAACAAACATGAACAGGGCGCTTGCCGATAACGCGATCAATATCGCCCGCGGGCGCCTGAAAAGAAGAATCAACAGCAGCAACGGAAAGAAGGTTGCCTTGCTGGCGACGCCGAGCCCGATGAAGAAGCCCGCCGCAACGGCCCTTCGATCCGAGCCGTCTTCATCGGCAAACAACACCGGTGCCAGCACACCCATCAATGCGGTTGCGGACAGACAGAGAATGGCTTCGGGAGCGGCATTGAAGATCCGGGGAAAAAGCGTTTCGAAGAGAAAGTAGGCCGTTTGGCAAGCGATGCCGGCCATGACGAAGCGCGTTGACCGGGCAATGGCGGCGCCGAGCCAGTAGACCGCGATGCAGTTCATGACCAGAAACGCGGTCATGATGACGCGCAGATATTCTTCCGGATTTGTCGCAATGGATGCCGGAAACGCCAACGCGGTCAGCCCGCACAGCCGTGCGACCGACCACGACATAATGCTGATGAGTCCCGTCAAGAGCTGGACGGGCGTCCCCGGATGTTCGACGAGGGCAGGATGGTAGCCCTTCATCAGGCCGGCGCCGTTGAACAAATACGGGTAGGCGGGATCGTAATCCAGACAAGCCTCGCCAGCGTGATACGCGGCCGGCGATTTCTGCTTCGGCCTCGTGGCCGGACGATGCCTTCGGATTGGAAATGGCTGCCTGGCCCAAGCCCGATACTCCCCCGCATTCGCCGCGATGTCGCCAAAGCGGCGTCGTTTTTCCTTCATCCCAGCTATCGAGACGGGGTTCAAGCTCCCGGGACACGTTTCTCGCCTGCGGCTGCAGGTTTCAGTATATGGATGTCCGATTGCCTCGCCGGCCGCCAAACCCCGCGAATAGAGGAGCGATCTTGTGACCATCTCCCTCGACGGCGCGATCCGCGACGGCCGCCATCACATGCAGATCCGGGTCTACTACGAAGACACCGATTTTTCCGGCATCGTCTATCACGCCAGTTACCTGCGCTTCATGGAGCGCGGCCGGACCAATCATCTGCGGCTGATGGGCGCCGAACAGCACGCGCTGTTTGCCGAAGCGCAGGCGGAAACCCCGGGTTTTGCCTTCGTGGTGCGCTCGATGCAGATCGATTATCTCAGGCCGGCGCGCATGGATGACGTGCTCGACGTCGTGACCTGGCCGGTCGCGGTGAAGGGCGCCTCGATCACGCTGGCGCAGGAGGTGCGGTGCGGCGAGGTGGTGCTGGTCAGGGCGCAGGTGCGCGTCGCCTTCATCAGCGAGGGGCAGGCCAGGCCGATCCCGAAGTCATTACGGCTTCTGATGAAGGCCGATCTGATCGAGGATTGACTCTCATCCAAACTTGACTTGCTGTACCGATCGGTACAATCTCGGCTTGTTCGGAGCTGGAGATGTCCCGGTGTCGCGTCCGCCGTTGCCGCCGTTCTCGCGGGAGACCGCTGCCCAGAAGGCCCGTATGGCCGAGGATGCCTGGAATTCGCGCGACCCAGAGCGCGTGGCGCTGGCCTATACCGAGAACAGCGTGTGGCGCAATCGTTCCGAATTCCTTCGGGGCCGGCCGGCAATCGTCGGGTTTCTCACGCGCAAATGGGCGAAGGAGCAGGAATACCGCCTGATCAAGGACCTGTGGGCGTTCGATCGAAACCGCATCGCGGTGCGCTTTCAGTATGAATGGCTTGACCATGCCGGGCAGTGGCACCGCTCCTACGGCAACGAGCAATGGGAGTTCGACGAACACGGCCTGATGCGCCGCCGCGAGGCCAGCATCAACGACCATCCGATTGCCGAACAGGACCGGCGCTTTCGTTGGGCCGCGCCGGGACCGCGCCCGGCCGACGTCGCGGGATTGGGCGAGAGCCCGTTCTGACCGGATCATGGCAAAACCCGTTTCCGACCGTGCCGATCTCTTGCCGCTGCTGGCGGAAGTGTTTCGCGCGCACGGTTACGAAGGCGCGACGCTGGCGCTGATCAGCGGAGCCACCGGCCTCGGCAAAGGCAGCCTCTATCATTTCTTTCCGGGCGGCAAAGCCCAGATGGCCGCCGACGTGCTGGCCGAGATCGATCGCTGGTTCGAGGTCAATATTTTCGCGCCGCTGCGCACGTCCGACGATCCCGCCCGCGCCATCGCCACCATGATCGGGGCTGTCGACGGCTATTTCCGCTCCGGTCAACGGGTGTGTCTGGTCGGCGTCATCGCACTCGGGGCGTCGCGGGACGTGTTCGCGGTTCAGGTGCAGGGCTACTTCACCCGCTGGAACGATGCGCTGGCGCGGGTGCTCGGGCGCTCGGGCTTGAGCGCGCGCGTGGCGCGGCGGCGATCGACGGATGCGTTGGTCACTATTCAGGGCGCGCTGGTCCTGGCGCGCGCGCTGGACGATTCCAGGATTTTCGGCCAGGCGATGGCGGATCTGGCAACGCGGCTGCTGGCAAAGCCGGACTGACGCCCGCGCGCAAAGGCGGCGTTCCCTAAAGCGTTACCTGTGCAACCTGTCGTTTGACCGGATCGCGGCGTATAGTGCCGACAATCGGCGCGTATGGCGGACGGTTCGTGGGATCGAGAAGGCAAACATGAAATATTCACCGACGCGGAAGTTGGCAGCGCCCGCATTTCTCCTGGTCTGCGCCGCGGCGTCGAACGCATCGGCGGCTGCCGTCACCATCACGGGACCCACGGCGCTGGCGCTGGCTACGGTGGTGGCACAGCACTCGTCGCTGCCCGCTTACGACAAGAGGATGATGGCGCGGCTATTTGCGGGCGGCAGCGTCTTCTTCATTTCCGCCAAGACCCGGTTTTCCGTCGCCGCCGACAGCATCGTGTGCCGGACCAGCAATGTCGATATCGCGACGCGCTCCTGCGATCTGACCTTCAAGGTCAGCAAGAAGGCTCTGAAAGGGCGCGACGCCAACGAACTCTATGCTACCGCGGCGACCGCCGGCGTAGTCGCGGAAGGGGCGGCCGGATCGAACATCGAAAGCTTCTCGAAGCTCAATTGCACCATCAATCCAGGAGCAGTCCGGCAGAAGGCCGGCGGCGGCGCGGAGTGTTCGTTCGAGACGGGAAAATAATTCGGATTTCAGCTACTTCGCTTCCGCTCGCCGCTTGCGCCGTACCACCTCTGCCACAAGGGGAGAGGGGGCTCACCGTCATCGCTGCGCCATCGAGCCATTGGTTCGGGCCTTTTTGCCACTCGCTTCTGCGTTTGCCTCGTTCCACGCCCTTCAGACCGGATGGGTAGGGTCCTCATCTATTTCGTCGCGCGTTCCAGAAATTTCACCAGCGCGGCACGGTCCGCTTCCGAGCCGATGCGCTGCTCGGGCATCTTTGTGCCGGGGGTGTAGGCCGCGGGTCCGATCTCGAATAATCTCGCGACGGTCTCCGGCGTCCAGACAATGTCGAGGCGCTTGAGGGCTTCGGAAAAATGATAGCCCGGCGCGGTGGCGATCCGCCGGCCGAAGATGCCGGCCAGCGTCGGTCCCGCCCGGCTGGCCTGCCCGGCGCCAAGGGTGTGGCAGGCGACGCAGGCGCGAAAGATTTCCGCGCCGCGGTCGCCGGCATAGGCGGCCAGCGGATCTGCCGCCGCTTCCACCAGAAGCGAGTCGACGGGCTCTCCGGTCACCGCGTTCCAGCGGCGGATGATGTTGTCGGCGCCGCCGGTGAGCAGCGTGCGGCTGTCCGGCAAGAACGCCACCGACCACACCGGCAGCCCCGGGCCGACCAGCGTGCGCGCCAGACCGCGCGTCTTGCGGTCGATGACGGCCACCGATCCGCCGATACCGGCGGCAGCCACCCATGCGCCATCCGGCGAGATCGCCATCGAGATCACCGGCCGCGGCCCGGCGGCCACCTCGCCGGAACGCGCACCATTGCCGGTCATGAAATAAACCCTGCCGTCGGCGCCGCCGGCTGCGATCTCGCCGTCGCCGCCGATCGCAACGGCGTTGAGCGGGCTCGGCACCGCCACGACGGTCGCGGCTGTCGGTCCCGACAGCGGCCAGATCCGCGCGCTCTGATCGTAGCTGACGCTGACCAGCGTGCGGCCGTCGGGTGAGAACGCCACGCCGTTGACGTTTTGGGTATGCCCTTCGAGCACGCGCGGCGCGCCGCCCGCAAGCGGCCACAGCCGGACGGTTTGATCCCATGATGCCGAGGCCAGCGTTGCGCCGTCGGGCGACGCCGCAAGGGCGGCGATCGGCGCGCCATGGCCTTCCAGCACGGCATCGGGCTCGGCCTTGCCGGCGGTCCAGATCGCGATGCGTCCGTCGGCGCCCGCGGTCGCCGCGCGTCCGTCCCTGAGCAGCACCACCGCGTTGACGGCGTCGGCATGGAAACGAAGCACCTGTTCGGCGGCATTGCGCAGCAGCGACCAGCGAATCGCGGTCGAATCAAAACTGCCGGTCAACGCGGTTTGTCCGTCGGACGAAATCGCCAATGCCCGCACCGGCCCGCCATGGCCGCGCAACTGCGCCGAGGCACTGCTCACTGCCAGGGTCAGAATGACCAGCAAGGCGGCGCAGCTCGGCAATGCGAAACGGGTCTTTTGGCAGGGATCGGGCATTGGCAGCGATCGTTTCGTCCGTTCGTGCCGTCGTCAAGGCCGGGTGTTCGCTCTGGCGTCAGCGCATGCCCGGTCTGTCGCGGTCGAGGCCTTTGGCCTGCAGATCGTCGAGATAATCCTGCAACCGCCGCTCGGCGTTGACGCCGAGATCGCGCAGGAACGCCCAGGAGTAGATGCCGGTGGCATGCATGTCGTCGAACCCCAGCCTGACCGCGTAATTGCCGACGGGATCGACTGCGAGGATGGTCACGTTGCGCTTGCCGCCAACCGTCTTGCGTTCCGCTTCGGAATGACCCTGCACTTCGGCCGACGGGCTGGTGACGCGAAGCAGTTCCGCGGCAAGGCCGAACGCCTTGCCGTCGTCAAAGGCGACATGCAGCGTTCGGCGGTCCTTGGCGAGCCGGATTTCGACCGGCCAGGCAGGGGAAACGGCTGGCGAACCCAACGGCGCGATCAGCCCGGTCCAACCAGATTGTTGCCGGGGTCGCCGACCCTGGCGCCGCTGGTGGTGAAAGCGGAATAGCTCGGTTGCTGGATCCCGCTGAGAAACACCGACATTCCGACGGCAACGACCGCCGCGAACACCAAGGCTGCAAGAAAGACTTTCATGACACCACCCCAAGAACGAGCCCAAGAACGAGCCCAAGAACGAGGCCCCAAGAACGAGGCCCCAAGAACGAGCCGAAGGATTGAATTGAACCGGCCGAACTATTCGGCCGGTACGGCTCGCGGGGCGGTTCCCGATGGCGCATGGCCCTTGGCCAGCTCTTCTTCGACCCAGAGCGAGTGATGCTCCTTGGCCCAGTTCAGATCGACATCGCCGGTTCCCATGGCATCGAACGCACCCTCCATCCCGATCGAGCCGATGTAGATGTGAGCCATCATGGCGGCGATGAAGAGCATGGCGATCACGGCATGGATCACGGTCCAGAACTGCAGCGTCGTCACATTGGCCGGAACGTACGGGAACAGCAGGTACCAGCCGGACACCGACATCAGCGCGCCGCCGATGATCACGATCCAGAAAATGCCCTTTTGGCCGGCGTTGAAACGCTTGGCCGGCGGATGCTTGCCCTCGGCCAGGAGGCCGCCGCCTTGCTTGAGCCATTGCAGATCGAGTTTCCCGGGGATGTTATCCTTGATCCAGATCAGGAACATGATGATGAGGCCGAGCATGAACGGGAATGCCAGATAGTCATGGGCGATCTTGGCGTAGCCCGACATGGTCGCGAAGGCCTGCGCGCCGAACAACGGCATGATGAGGACACGGCCGAAGCTGATGTTGAGGCCTGACAGCGCCAGAACGATGAAGCAGCTTGCCGTCAGCCAGTGGGTGAAGCGCTCGAAAGAGGCAAACCGCAGGATCGTCGTTCCCGCGAAGCCACGATGGATGCGAATTTTGCCGCGCACCATCAGGAAAATCAGAAGCGCGGCGAACATCCCGATAATGGCGACGCCGCCGATGATCGGCAGCTTGCTGCGCTGAAAATCGCGCCAGTCGCGGCCCGCGGGCTGAATCAGGTTGGCGGCCATCGCGTCCGGAATGGTGATCCGGCCGCTGATCTTGTCGCCCTCTTTCAGCGCATTCAGGAGCTTGTCTTCCTGGACGGCTTCGGCGGTGGGCTTGAAGGAAAGCTGCGCCGCCGCCGGATGGGCGAGGACGAACAGCAGCGCGAACGCCGCGCACAGGGCCTGGAGGATCGAAGCCCTCGCCTTGGAGACCTTGAGAATTGAAAGTGAGCCTGGCATTTGCACAACGCCCTTTCGGTGTCTTGGTTCTGTGTCTTGACTTCGGTGCTTTGGGTTACGCGAGCGCCGCCGCAACAGCGGCGGCGCCAATTTTCAGCCGGTCGGTGAATCGCTGTAGGCGGTTTTCCAGCCCCACATGCCCGAACCGTAACCGCGCTTCATCACGCGCTCCTTGTAGATTTCGGCGATGATCGCGCCGTCGCCGGCGAGCAGTGACTTGGTCGAGCACATCTCGGCGCAAATCGGCAGCTTGCCCTCGGCGAGGCGGTTGGCACCGTATTTGGCGTATTCGGCCGGTGTGGAGTCCGCTTCCGGCCCGCCGGCGCAATAGGTACACTTGTCCATCTTGCCGCGCGAACCGAAATTTCCGACCTTCGGATATTGCGGCGCGCCGAACGGGCAGGCGTAGAAGCAGTAGCCGCAGCCAATGCAGAGGTCCTTGGAGTGCAGCACCACGCCGTCGGCGGTGGTGTAGAAGCACGATACCGGACAGACCGCGGCGCAGGGCGCATCGGTGCAGTGCATGCAGGCCATCGACACCGAGCGTTCGCCGGGTTTGCCGTCATTGATGGTGACGACGCGGCGGCGATTGATGCCCCACGGCACGTCATGCTCGTTCTTGCAGGCGGTCACGCAGGCGTTGCACTCGATGCAACGGTCGGCATCACAAAGAAATTTGACGCGAGCCATGATTTATTCTCCCCTCACGCCG
>JAYSPJ010000300.1:0-1777 GCA_043722155.1 Bradyrhizobium sp. | reverse complement strand
GCCGGCCGCACCGAGACCGCCCGCGCCATCTTCGGCGCCGATGCATTTGACTCCGGCCGCGTGCTGGTTGATGGCCAGGAGGTCTCGATCCGCACTCCGCAGCAGGCGATCCGCAACGGCATCGGGCTCGTGCCGGAAGACCGGAAGCAGCAGGCGCTGTTCCTGTCCCTCGCGATCAAAACCAATCTCAGCATGGCCGCCCATGACCGGATCAGCCGCTGGGGTGTATTCATCGACCAGACGAAGGAACGCGACCTCGTCGAAGAGTATCGCAAGCGTCTGAACATCCGCATGGCGAGTCCCGACCAACTTGTCGGCAATCTATCCGGCGGCAACCAGCAGAAGGTCGTTCTGGCCCGCTGGCTGGCGCTCGGGCCGAAAGTGCTGATTGTTGACGAGCCGACCCGCGGGATCGATGTCGGGGCCAAGGTCGAAGTGCACAATCTGCTGTTTGAAATGGCTAATGCCGGCATCGCCGTCATCGCAATCTCTTCAGAGCTGCCGGAGATCCTTGCGATATCGGATCGCATCGTCACGATGCGTGAAGGCCGGGTCACCGGCGAGATCATGGGCGCCGATGCCGACCAGGAAGAACTGATGACCATGATGACGGCCAAGATTAATTAATCGGGCTGCGCAAGCGAATTTTGGGGAGACGGAACGTGACTGAAGTTAGAACCGACAAGAAGCCATCAGGCGGCTTCGACGTCTTCGGATTTGCAGCGCGCTTTGCGCCGCTGATATTCCTGGTGGTTCTGATGGCAGTGTTCGCCGTGGTCGAGCCACGCTTCATGTCTTCGGTCAATCTTTTCAATATCGCTCGCCAGGTCTCGGTCACCGGACTGCTTGCCATCGGCATGACCTTCGTCATTCTCACCGCCGGCATCGACCTCTCGATTGGGTCGCTGTTGGCTTTCGCGGGCCTAGTTGCTGCCGCCGTTGCCAAGGGCGGCCTCTCCGATCGGTTCACAGTCGGCGACAATGCCATCGGCTACGGCTGGCCGTTGGCCGCCCTCGCCGCAATCGCCATCGGTGTCGTCGGGGGGCTGGTTCAAGGTATCGCAATCACCAGGCTCAAAGTTCCGCCCTTCGTCGTGACGCTGGGTGGCATGTCGGTGTTCCGCGGCGCGGCTCTGCTTTTTGCCGCCGGTGGACCGATTTCCGGATTTGACCCGGGCTTTGCCTGGTGGGGACAGGGCAAGATCGGGCCAGTGCCGGTCCCGGTCATCATCTTCCTCATCTGCGCCGCCGCCGCGCACGTCGTCCTGACCTACATGCGCTTCGGCCGCCGCGTGTACGCCGTCGGGGGCAACCCCGAGGCGGCGCGTTTGTCGGGCCTCAACGTCAACCTCATCATCACCAGCGTCTATGTGATTATGGGCTTCTTTGCGGGCCTCTGCGCCTTCGTCCTCGCCGCACGGCTGAACTCCGCGGAAGCGGTCGCCGGTACCGGCTACGAACTCACCGTCATCGCCTCGGTGGTCATCGGCGGCACCAGTCTTTTCGGTGGCGTCGGCACCATCTTCGGTACAGTGATCGGCTCGCTGCTAATCGGTGTGTTGCTCAACGGCCTCGTGATCCTCAATGTCTCGTCCTACATCCAGCAGATCATCATCGGCGTGATAATCGTACTCGCTGTTGCCTTCGATACCTTCGCAAAGTCGCGGCGACGAAAGGCCTAGCAGGCTGTCGAAAAAGGGGCTCGTTCTGGCGGCATAGGCGTGATTCATTTGCTCCGAGTTATTCGGGGAGATGAAGGTGCGGGGCGGAGACGATC
>JAYSPJ010000299.1:0-1791 GCA_043722155.1 Bradyrhizobium sp. | reverse complement strand
CGCCGCCAGCGCGCCATCCCAGAATGCATTGGCGGCTTCCGACCGCAGCGGATGCATGAAGCTGACCGATCCGCCGTTCGCGACCGTCTCGATCAGGATCTCGCTCAGCGTATCGCGAATGTCGCGGCTGGCGACGAGAGCTCTGATTTCGATCGCGGACATGAATGGCTGGCTCCGGCGCGTGAACAAACATTTCGAAGCGCGTTGGTCCCGTGCATCGCACTAGCTCCGGGCGAGCGCGACGAGATAGGTGCAGGAGGTCGTGGTTTCGTTGGCGAAGGTGGTTTCCGCAGGCGCGCCGAAGCCGAGGCAGTCGCCGGTGGCCAGCACGCTGCGCTCGCCATTCCCGGTGATGACGAGTTCGCCCGATTGCACCCAGACCGCCTGGCGGATCCGCGCGTAGGAGGAGGCCGGCAGCACGACGCTTTTGCCGGCGGGCATTTCGACCTGGATGATTTCGACGGGATGGTCGGGCCGGCCGAACACCTGCTTGCGCGAGTAGCCGGTCGCCGGATCGCGCCACACCGGCTGGTCGGCGGCGCGCGACAACAGCGGCTGTGCGCCTCCGCCCTCGGCGCGCACCAGCAGGCCCGCCAGCGTCAGGTCGAAGACGCTGGCCAGCCGCACCAGGATCACCGCGGTGGGGCTCAATTCTTCGCGCTCGATCTTGCTGATGGTCGCCTTGGAGACGCCGGACCGTTCGGCCAGGTCGGCCTGCGACCAGCCGCGGGCGTCCCGCTCCAGCCGCAGCCGGCGCGCGATCCGGGTCCCGGTGTCGTCTCCTATAGTAGGCATTTGTCTCTTATAGTAGACAAAGACGCCTGCGGCAAGCCGACGGTCCTTGGCGGATCATGCTGCGGCCGCATCAGCCGGCCGCCAGAAACTCCAGCACGATCTCGCAATATTTCTGCGGCGCCTGCTCGAACATCGGATGCGTGGTGCCCGGGATCATCGCCGTCTTCGCGTCGGCCACATGCGCCGCCAGCGCGCGCAGCACCTGCGGCAGGCTGCCCTTGGTATTGGCACCGCCGATGAACAAGGTCGGCGTCCTGATCGCCTCCGCATCAGCCTTGGAAAACGGCGGGCGGTTGTCCCGGACCTGGCCGAGCAGCGTCATCGCGTTGTCGCGCAAGAGCTGCTTCGGCGCCGCCGGCAGCCGGTTCCAGGCGCCGGGGCCTTCCAGCACGTCGAGGAAATACGCCAGTCCGCCGTCGATATCGCCGGCCGCGATCTTTTCGGCCGATACCGCGAACCGTGCCGCCAGCGGCGAGGGCCCGGGCTTGAAGGCCGGATCGAGCGTGCCATCGAGCTCACCGCCGGGTTCGGCCAGGATCAGCCTGCGCAACAGATCGGGCCGCCGCTGCGCGACGCGAAACGAGATGTGCCCGCCGCGGGAATGCCCCATCAGGTCGACCGGCTTGCTGTCGAGCTTCTCGATGAAGCCGATGACGTCGTCGACATGCTGCGCGATCGAATAGGTGTCACCGACGCCGTCCCAGTGCTCGGGAAAGAAGTGCCGCAGCGACACCGCGATCACGCGATGTCTTGTCGTCAATGGTCCCAGCACCGACGACCAGATCCGAAAATCGCACAGCGAGCCGTGCACGCAGATCAGCGGCGGACCCCGGCCGACCTCGAGATAGGCCATGTCGTATCCGTTGACGTGAAGGGTTTGCATTGGGGGCTCGTGGGGTGGGATTAGCTATCGGCAAGGCGCCAGTACACACTCGGATGTCATACGTGGGCTTGACCCGCGTATCCATCCATCTTCACAAGATGCACTCTTCAAGA
>JAYSPJ010000298.1:0-11108 GCA_043722155.1 Bradyrhizobium sp. | reverse complement strand
CGTTTCGACGCAGCAATCGCTCTTGCGTAGCGGCTCCGTGATGAAAGGGCTGGCCAGATAATCTTCCATGGTCAGCGGACGGCCGCGCATAAGCGCCTTGTCATTGAGCTGCGCATGTTTGCGGCAGGCGACAGCGATCGCGCCCGCCGCTTCCGGCGGAACCTGATATTGGTCGACATAGCGCATCAGATACAGCGAGTACCACCATGGCGCGGAGCGAAGACCGTAAGGTGCGTAATAATTGCGCACCGTATCGAAGAAGGCCGCGGAGAAACGGCGCTTGTTCGGCCGGGCGTCGGGCCGCGGCCGAAGCGCTGAATAGCCGTTCCACCCGATGGGAACGAGCACCGCCGTCGCCATGCCGCTGGCGATCGCCATCGAGGCGTTGATGAGCCCCGCGACCGGGCTCGCGCCCCCCATCTGCGGACAGGCCGTATAGCGGATTTCTGGTATGCCAAGATGCGCGCCGATTTCGTCCCATGCGACGAACCCTGGCGGAGGGATAATGCCATCAATGTCTGCCGGCTTGAGTCCCGCATCCCGGATGGCGTCCATGCTGGACTTCAGGACCATCTGCAGGATCGATTTATCCGTGCCGCGATAGTAGCCGAATTCGCCGACACCGACGATTGCTGCTTTGCCTGATAAGCTGAATGCCGCAGTCATCGCCAGGTCTTTCAAATCACCTTGAAGGAGAAATCGGTAATACGACCTTTGGGCTCATCGATAAACTCGACGCGGACGCGCGGCAAGGTGTTGAGCTTTTGCGCCGCTGCCTCGATATCCGACAAATCGACACCATGAACCAGGTTGATCAATGCCGTATCTGCACCGTCCAGAGTGACATAAGCCATTACGATCGGCGGCTTGGGCAAACCGGGAAACGCGGTTGTGATGATGGTGAAGGTCTCCAGTGTTCCTTCCGTCCCCACCTCGACCCATTCGTCAGTCGCCGACATGCAGACATCGCAATAGGCGCGCGCCGGCACGAGCAGCCTTTTGCACTTGGCGCATCGGGTGCCCATGATGCGCTGATTTTCGCGCAGCTCGTGGAAGAAGCGACTGGCGCTTTCACCCGCGAAATAGGTGTAGTTGAAGTTCCACTTACCTTCGATCGTCACAAGATCCATGATCGTCATCCTTTAAGCGGGCTGGCGCTTTCCGAGCACGCAGACGGTTGAAAACTGGGTGGCGCCGCCCTGACCAGTGGCAACGGCGCGCTCAACGTCGGCAACCTGCCGCTCGCCCGCCATATCCCTGACCTGAAGCGCCGCCTCGGCAATGCGCACCATTGCGGTTACGCTCACCGGATTGGCGCCCTGCGGACCGCCGGAGGGATTGAACACCGGCAGGGTGGCATCGGTGAACTGATCCTCGACGAAGCGTGGGCCGTCTGCGGCATCGCAAAAGCCGAGTGCCGGATAGGCCATCGCTTCTGCGCTCGAGAAGGCCGAGTAGAGCTCCACGGCCCGCAGTTGTTCGCGCGGGCGATCCACACCGGCCTGTTTGTAAGCCCGCTGCGCCGCCATCTTGAGCGAAAGCAAATCCACCAGGGTCGCACCCGGCCGGTGAATGCGGTCACCCATGGCGTAGCCATCGGTGATCGATGAAACACCCTGGATCCATGCCGGCGTGCGGTCGCCTACCATTTCCTTGTCGACAATAACCACGGCGCAGGCGCCTTCAGACATCGGACAAGCCTCATAGCGATGGATCGGCCATGCCAGCAGGGGCGAGTCGAGCACATCCTGGGGCGAGATATCCTTGTGAATATGCGCAAGCGGGTTTTTGAGCGCGTTGCGATAGCTACGCGAGGCGATCTGTGCCCAGTTCATCGCCGTGTAACCGTACAGACGCATGAGCATCGACGCGCGCAAAGCAGCCATCGTGATGGTGGTGAGCGGAAAGTCCTTTTCATACACCGGATCGAAAATAGTATTGAATACCTGCTGCGACGACGTCGCCTGACCCATGCGTTCCAAGCCGACGACCAGCACTGCGCGCGCGCGCCGGGCAGCAACAAAAGTGTTGCCGGCAAATACCGCCGACGATCCGGTGACCCCGCCTGTATTGATTCGCAGGAAGGGCTTGCCGAAGCCCAGCATCGCGGTCCTCTCGACCGAGGCCTCACCCGAAAGCGCATCGGGTGCGACTCCCGATATCACCATGTCGATCCCGTCGATGTCCATATCGGCATCTTCAAGCGCGAGGCGCGCCGCTTCCCAGATGAGTTCCCGCGAGCTCTTGTCCGGAAACGAACGACGATAGCCGGTCTGGCCGACTCCGATGATAGCAGTGCTCATACGGCCTCCAGAACCACCACAGTTTGCGTTTGCGCGGCTGTCACGCTGAGCCCGGACGCCAGCGCGGTGCGCGGCCTGCCCTGCTGAACGGCGCCCGCCGTACCGCGAAGTTGCAGCGTCGCCTCGACAATACGGGCAAGGCCCATGGCCGGTGCACTATAGCCAGCCATGCTGCCGCCCGACGGATTACACCTTGTGTCTTGCGCCAGCACCCGCATGCCTTCCCCCGGCTTGGCCAGACCGATCGCCTCCAGCGCGATCGCCTCGTCGTAAAGGGTCATGCCATCCATCTCGAACAGATCGATGGCGTCGATACCGATCTGCGCTTCGGCGAGCGCGCTTTCCGCCGCGCGTCGCAGAGCCGGAGCCTTTGCGACGCCACGGTCCCCAAACCAGTAAGGCTCCGAAGACAGGCCCATGCCCTTCACTTTGACGCTGGACGGTCGCTTCGAGATGACCACTGCCGCGACGACGTCGGCCCAGAGCGGAAGGTGATCCGCAGTCAGGGGATAGGCTGGTGCCGAGCGGCGACCGCCTGTGTGCAGCGCCCGCGGGTTTGACTTGGCCGCAGCCTCGCGGCGCGCCTGAGCTGCTGCAACCTGACTGCAATCGCCGCCGTTGATCCGCCATTTTTGCGCGTTCAATGCGGAGATATGGAGTTCTTCAAGGCCCAACGGCGCCATGAGTATGCGATCGAACAGCGCGCGGGACAATTCCTCGACGTCATGCTCCGACGCGCGGCCCCAGGCAGCGACGATGCTGCGTTCGGCTTCTCCGGCCTCGATCCGCGCTACGGCGGCCACAAACGCGCCCGCGCCATCGTCTGAATAACGCACCTCGTCGCGCAGATAGGCACCGGCCGCCGGAGCCGTCACCATGCTCGACAGCGACCGGCCGTCAACGAGATCATGCGCGGCCAGCACGACGGAATCGATGCCGTCGTAACTGCCGCCGGCATCCTCCACCGCCTTGGTCACCGTGCAGAAAATCAATTCGGTCAGGCTGCGTTTCGGATCAGCCCAGCTGAACTCCAGCGCAGCACCCTCAATAAACACATCATGGATCATGGCGCCGGTTTCCTTCAAATAATCAGTGCGGACGGCGGGGCGCCCAGGCGGCCTGAACATTTGGCAGTCATGCCACCACCGCCCGGGTTTCATCTTCATCCGTCAACAGCATCTCCCGAATGAGCTTCAGGTCTGCCTTGCCGTTGGGAAGCCGCGGGATGCGTTCGATAAATGTGATCCGTCGCGGCGCTTTATAGGCGGCGATCTGCGACCGGACATGCGAGATCAATTCTTCCTCCAGCGCCGATGCGCCCGCCGCTCGCTCGACCAGAGCGGTGATGGACTGACCGAATCTGGCGTCGGGAACACCGACGACGATTGCGTCGTTGACCGCATCGTGACTCTTCAAAGCGATTTCCACCTCTTCTGGAAAGACTTTCTCGCCCCCGGTGTTGATGCATTCGGATCCGCGACCGATAAGTAGAACCGTGCCATCGGCATCCACCGTCGCCCAGTCACCAGGCACAACATAGCGGCGGCCATCGACCGTGCGGAATATCGCCGCAGTTTTATCCGGGTCGTTGTAATAACCCACCGGCTGCCGCCCGCCGATCGCCAGCAGTCCCTGTTCGCCTGATCCAGGAACGACATCCCGCCCCTCAGCGGTCAGGACGCGCACATTCGGCTTTGTCCTGAACGAAGCGGTTCTGGGCGAGGCGCCGCTGGTGGTGATCGACCGCCCCAGCGACATCGTCTCCGATGAGCCAAACACGTCTGCAATCGCAACGTGCGGCATATGCCCAATGATCCGTTCTTTCACGTCGGCGCTGAAGACCACGCCGCTCGATATGATCGTTCGCAACGAGGACAAGTCCCAGCTTCCGCGCTTGCGATCGAGAGCATCGAGCACCGGCCGCGCGAACGCATCACCCACCCACATCAGCGTCGCTGCCCGGTCCCGATCCACCGTGTCGAGCAGGTCTTCGGCGCTGAAACTGCGCTCCTGAAGATGCGAAACTACGCCGCCCTTGGAGAGAGTCATGAAACAGGTCAGCAAACCGGCGCCATGCATCAGCGGCCCCGCTGTCAGATGGACCCGGCCGTTGCGCGAAATCTTGGACTTGAGAAAGCCCATATCGGCCAGCTCCGGGAAAGCGTCGCCATTTTCCGTGTTCAGCCGGAGGAACAGATCTTCCTGTCGCCACATGACGCCCTTGGGCGAGCCGGTGGTCCCGCCGGTATAGAGCAGGAGGAGATCGTCGCCGGACACTTGCCACGGACGCCAGTTGTCCCCGGGAGCGAATTGAGCGGCTTCCTCGTAAGGCGTTGCCCAATCCGGGCATGGCCCGCTGCCATCATCGACCCAGAGCCACTGCTTGACCTTGGGCACCCGCGCCCGGACCGCTTCGATAATTGGAACAAAGGTTCCGTGGAAAACAACACAGGCGACATCCCCGTTCTGCCAGAGATAGGCGAGTTCGTCCGGACCGTAGCGATAGTTGGTGTTGAGCGGCACGAAGCCGCCGCGGAAGGACGCCAGCACCGATTCAAGATATTCCAGGCAGTTGAAAAGATATTGCGCAACCTTGTCCTGCCGCTGCAATCCCGCCTTAACGAGAAAGGCTGCGATCGCGGTGGTCCGTCGATCCAGGTCGCGCCACACTCGCTTCCGGTCACCTTGGACAAGCGCTGCGGAATTGGGAATCTCTTCGGCAACAGCAGCAAAAATGCCTGAGAAATTCCACTGATTCATAATGACCTTCCCATCCTCTCGAATTCTTCAAGGCTCTCAACCGACCCGACTTTATCATGGGCGCCGAAGCACTTTCCACTTGGTTCGCTCAGAAAAATGCCTGCAGACCGGTGATGGCGCGGCCCAGGATCAACGCATGGACATCATGCGTGCCTTCGTAGGTGTTGACCGTCTCCAGATTCACCATGTGACGCATGACGGGAAACTCTTCGGAAATGCCATTGCCGCCATGCATGTCGCGAGCCATCCGCGCGATATCGAGGGCCTTGCCACAATTATTGCGCTTGACGATCGACACCATCTCCGGCGCCGCCTCACCGCGGTCCATCAGCCGGCCGACCCGGAGCGATGCCTGAAGACCGAGACTGATATCGGTCATCATATCGGCAAGCTTCCTCTGAAACAGCTGGGTCTGGGCAAGCGGGCGACCGAACTGCTTGCGGTCCAGGCCATATTGCCGGGCCGCATGCCAGCATGCCTCCGCCGCTCCGAGCGATCCCCAGGATATGCCGTATCGTGCCCGGTTGAGACAGCCGAAAGGCCCTTTCAGACCCTCGACATTGGGCAGCAACGCATCATCACCCACCGCGACATCCTGCATGACGATTTCCCCCGTCACCGACGCGCGCAGCGAAAGCTTGCCTCCTATCCTGGGAGCCGAGAGTCCGGTCATTCCTTTTTCCAGCACGAAGCCCCGAATCTTGCCGCCATGGAATTCCGACTTCGCCCAGACGACGAACACATCGGCGATCGGCGCATTGGAAATCCACATCTTGCTGCCATTCAGCAAATATCCGTCAGACGTCTTGCGGGCGACAGTGGTCATGCCGCCAGGATCGGACCCGGCGTCAGGTTCGGTCATCCCGAAACAGCCGATAAGCTGACCGGAGGCGAGGCCAGGCAGATATTTTATCCGTTGAGCCTCCGATCCATAAGCATAGATCGGATACATGACGAGCGAGGATTGTACCGACATCATCGACCGATAGCCGCTGTCGATCCGTTCAATTTCGCGCGCGATCAAGCCGTATGCGACATAGGATGCGCCAAGGCCGCCGAATTTCTCCGGGATGGTCACGCCCAGCAGGCCCATTGCTCCCATTTCGGCAAAAATCTCGGGCTCGACCAGCTCGTCGCGATTGGCGGCAATCACGCGGGGCGCCAGCTTGCTCTCGGCATAATTGCGCGCGGAATCGCGCATCATGCGTTCGTCTTCCTCCAGCTGATCTTCCAGCCTGAAGGGATCATCCCAGTCGAAGCGCGCCATCTCGGGCGCGTCCTTTGCCTTCACCGAAGTATAATTTTCCTCTGGAAGACGTTCTCCGGCAGTCATTGGAATGCTTCCTTGATTTGTGCCTGATTATGACCCGTCTGCGGACCACGCAGCCGGTCCGTGACCCTGCTGAACCTATGCCATCCCAACCGTAAGTCTAGTTTCGCGAGAACCCGCCCGAAGTGGCAGCGCCTCGCTTTCAGGCAGAAGTCCCTCCAGTTCAGCCTTGATCTCCAGCGTCATGAACTTTGAAAAAATGCGGGAATCGAGCAACGAACCGCCGGTGATCCACAGCCCTTTTTGTCCCGTGCGCCGCCACATCGCTCGCATTTGATAGTCGTCGTCGAAATCCCACACCTTGCCGACATTGTCGGCGACCGCAACGCCGAACATGGCGCGGATGTTCTCCTGCATGTTCTGGAAGCCGGTCGCGAGCACGACGATGTCGCAGGGCACGGTAGTACCATCCTTCATCTGCAGTCCCTCGGCAACGAACCGGACGCTATCCTCCGACTGGAGAACGGCGATGGTGCCGTCGGCGATATATTTTGAACAGCCCACGTCGATGTAATAACCGCCCCCGCCCCGCATATACATCATCTGAAAGCCGGTTTCGTCACTGCCGAAAAAGGTTTTGAAGCCGCGCGCATTCAGGCCCTGCAGCAGGTCCCGATCGAGGTCCGCCGCCTTTCGCGTGATCCAGCGATAGGATTCCGTCAGGAGCGGAAACGGGGTGGCGGCGGCGAGCAGATCGACATCCTCGGTAGATTGCCCCTCGCCATAAATGGCGTAGACCATCTCTGCGCCTGGTTTGAGGCTGATGACGCAGGTCGGTCCGCGCTGCAGCATCGAAACCGATTTGGCGCCCTTGACTACCAGATCCTGCGCAATGTCATGACCGCTGTTGCCTGTACCCACGACAATCGCGGCCTTGCCTGCATAATTCTCGCCGCCTTCGAACTCGCTGGAATGCATCACCCGGCCGTTGAAATCCGCAAGCCCGGGCAGCTGGGCGCGGTGCGGGATGCTGCCGCTTACGCCGCTCGCCACCACGATATGCCGGCAATGCTTCTGCACCACCGATCCGTCCGCCAGCCGCATATCCACCGTCCATCGGTGCTCCGCATCGCAATAGGACGCGCCGCACATCTCGGTGGATGTCCAGATATCCAGCTCCATGCACTCGGCATAAACCTCCAGCCAGAGCGCAAGCTGATCCTTCGACAGCCACAACGGCCAGGTTTTCGGGAACGGCAGATAGGGGAGGTGGTTAGCCGTGATCCCGTTGTGCAGCGTTAGCGAGCGATAACGATTTCGCCACACATCGCCCACGCGCGGCTGCTTCTCAACCACCAGCACGTCGACGCCCAGTTGCCGCAGCCGCGCCGCCGCGACCAATCCCGAATGACCCGCGCCGATGACGATGACGTCCGGCTCGCGGTTTGAGAAGCCTCGGCGCTCTTCGCGGTCCTCGAGCCAGCTGCGTCCGTGGAGGTTCATTGCATAATCATCGCCTGTCGGGCGGCGCGTACCAATCTTCTCCTCGAACCCGCGCAATTCCTGGAGAGTGGTCAGCAGTATCCAGGCGGCCGGACCCTGATCGGTCGCAACCAGACGGACGAAAGCGGTTGCTTGCCCGACATCGGTGTCGAAGTCGAAATAGCCCTCGACAACCTCCCGGCGCGCCCGGCGCTGCGCGGACGGGGCCGGCCGTGAACCGGCTAACCGGATGTTGCGCGGCCGCATCTGGCTGAGAACCCGATCGAGACTTTCGGCGATCTCTTCCCTGCCGGAGAAGACCTTGTGTTCCCAAGTGAGGGCCAGCAGGTCCTTCCAATGTCCGTCGCTGGCGAAAAGCTCCGCTGCTGCCTTGGCGTCGCCAGCCTCAAGACACGCCGCAAGCTGGCTGAGCCAACTGGAAAAAAACGCCGCTGGATCGGTTATTGCGGTAGTTTCGGCGCGGGTCGTCAAGCCATTTTCCTCTGGCGAGTCTGTCTGAAGCAAGTCTGCCGTAACCCTATCTCAATGTCAACGGCGGCGTTGACATTGAGCGCGAACGGCATCCTTCGGCGAAGCTTTTGCCCGGTTCACTTCGTCAGGCAATGCTTGATGACAGGCGGTCGACAGCCGCAATGTAGTCTTCCATGAATTCACGGACGGTTTCACGGGTCGACATCGTTAAATTCATCATGCCGACCCCCTGGCCGACAAAATAGCTCGCCAATTCTTTCGCGCCGCCGTGACCGCCATTGGCCAGCTTCAGGATCTTGCTCATGGCCGTATCCGACACCACCGACTGCATCGGCATCGGCAGTGGCTTGGGCGCGCCTTCGGCTTCCCAGGCGTCAGTCCAGTCCGACCGCAACTGACGGCAGAATTTGCCGGTGCGCGATTTTGACCGGATGGTGTCGCTGGCGCTCGCGGCCAGCATCTTTTCCTTGACCGCTGGGCTCGTCTCGGCCTCCGGTGTGGTCAGCCAGACCGAACCGGTCCACGCGCCCGCAGCGCCCATCGCGACGGCCGCCGCCATCTGTTCGCCTGTCACGATGCCGCCCGCCGCCAACACCGGAGTCTCGATACCTGCGGCGCGCAGGGCGCGAATTACCGTCGGAACCAGGACCATGGTTCCGATCTCGCCGCAATGGCCGCCGGCCTCGGTGCCGGCCGCAATGATAATGTCCACGCCCGCTTCCGCCTGACGCAGCGCCTGCTTTGCCGAACCAACCAGCGCGGCCACCGGCACATGGGCGGACTTACTCCGCTCCAGCATATAGGCAGGAGGCGTTCCCAGCGCGTTGACAATCAGCCTGATCGGGTGGCGGAGTGCTACGTCGAGCAAACTCTGCGCGCCTTCATCGCGGATGTTGCGCCCAATCTTCGAACCGCGCGCGAACCGGTCGTCGGTAAGATCGCTCGTGTCGATGCCGTGGCTCTCGAGGATCGAGCGGGCGAACGCCTTGTGCTCGTCGGGCACTGACATCGCGACGTCGTTAGAGGTCACCGCCTTGCCCTTCCCCTCATAATTGTTGGGGACGATGAAATCGACGCCATAGGGCTTGCCGCCGATATGATCGTCGATCCATTTCAGCTCGGCCTCGAAAGCCTCCGGCGAGCGTACATCGACCGCACCGAGCACGCCCATACCGCCGGCTTTCGACACCTCCACCACGACATCCCGACAGTGCGAAAAGGCAAAAAGTGGAAACTCGATGCCGAGAGCTTCACAAAGCGTGTTAGTCAAGACAACCTCCGAAGCGCGAGGATGCGCAAAGGTGTAATGGGAAATGAGTTGGCGACGGTAGCGATTGATCTGACTTAACCAATGCCGCGCTCAGATCCGATCATGGCCCCAACCTTCAGTACCAGCTTGTCGATATCGAAGGGTTTGAGCATGACATCGGTGTCCGCCAGCGAGGCGATATCTTCCAGCACCGCCTTGTCGGCATAGCCGGTGATAAACAGCACTTTCAGGTCCGGCCGCAGGCAGCGGGCGGCCTCGGCGAGCTGGCGGCCGTTCATGCCGCCCGGCAATCCGACATCGCTTACCAACAAGTCGATCGGTGCATCGCTTTCAATATGGCGCATGGCTTCGGCGCCGTCCCCGGCTTCCGCGCAGACAAAGCCCGCGTCGCTCAAACCATCGGCCACCATCATGCGGACAAGCATTTCATCATCGACCACCAGGATGTCGCCGCCGCGTGGCAGTGCCTCCTGCGCTGGATTACGCACCGTCTCGGCAGGCGCAACTTCGCCCAGGTGGCGGGGCAGATAAATGGTTGCCTGCGTCCCCTCGTTCGTACGCGATTTGATGGCGACAGTACCGCCGGACTGCCGGGCGAAGCCGTAAACCATCGACAGGCCGAGCCCGGTGCCCTCCTCCTGCGGTTTGGTGGTGAAGAACGGCTCGAACACATGATCGATAACATCGGCCGGGATGCCGATCCCATTGTCCGACACGCCAATCGCCACATAATCCCCCGCCTCCAACATTTCGTTCCCGGCGGCACCGGCTTCGAGCCGGCAATTTCCCGCGCTGATTTCAATTCGGCCGCCGGCGGGCATGGCGTCGCGGGAATTGATGCACAGGTTGAGCAAGGCGTTTTCGAGCTGGTTGGCGTCCACCAGGGCTGGCCAGAGTTCACCTGCCACATCGGTTTCAATCGTGATCGCCGGACCGGCGGTTCGTTTCACCAGATCGGCGACATCGGCTATCAGCCGGTCGATCACCAGCGCCTTGGGTGACAGCGTCTGACGGCGGGAAAAAGCCAGCAGGCGGTGGGTCAATGCCGCGGCCCGTTTGACCGATGCCTTGCCGGCTTCGAGATAGGCGCCCGCCTCGTCCGCCCTGCCCTGCGCCACCCGGGCGCCGATCATATCCAGTGATCCGCTGATCGCGGCCAGCAGATTGTTGAAGTCATGCGCCAGCCCGCCGGTCAGCTGGCCGACGGCTTCCATCTTCCGCGACTGGCGCAGCACCTCTTCGACCTCGCGGAGCCGTTCCTGATCGGCCACGCGGCCGGTGACGTCATAGGCGAACTGATAGGCGCCGATCTGCTTGCCCGCCGGGTCGCGCAGCGGGGTAAAGCGAATTTCGTAATGACGGCGACGGTGCTCATCATCGCGGAATGCGGTGGAAACATCGACGAATTCCTCCCCATTGAGGGCCCGCTGCCAATGCGCCCGCAGGCCTTCGCGAACCTGGGGAAGATGGCTGACCTGATCGAGCATCGAAACGCCGATCTCGGGCCGAACGCCGTATAGTCTCTCGAAAT
>JAYSPJ010000297.1:0-11719 GCA_043722155.1 Bradyrhizobium sp. | reverse complement strand
GCCGACATCATGGTAGTTAATGAGATTTTAACAGAACCGGCCACGACGGAATGCAGCACCATGATCGTCGATGTGGCCATCGTGGGTGGCGGACTAGCGGGTTCCTTCGCCGCTGCGGTGCTGGCGCGGGCCGGACACAAGGTCGCGTTGATTGATAAGCGGGCCGTCTATCCGGAAGAATTTCGCGTCGAGAAGATCGCCGGCCAGCAGGTCGACATTCTTCGCAGGCTGGGCTTCATCGGCGAACTCGAAGCCATCGCCTGTCCGTACGACAGGGTACTCAATATTCGCGAAGGCAGAGTGGTCGACGTAAGTGTCGGTCGAAGTTACGGTCTTCCCTACGCCAAGCTGGTAGCCATGGCGCGCCGGCTGCTGCCCGATCCTGCAAGCTTCATTGTGGATCAGGTTCTGAGCGTGAGCTGCAGCGACGATCTCCAGCATCTCTCGCTGGCTTCCGGAAACCGCGTGACGTCGCGCCTTGTCGTATTGGCAACCGGCATGGCGGGCGTACTTGGGTACAATCTCGGAATCACACGGCAGATTCTGGCCGAGCGTCACTCGGTGTCCTTTGGCTTCACGATCGCGAAGTCGGACAACTCGCCGTTCGAATTTCCCGCGCTGACCTGCTACGGCGACCGCAGTGCCGACGGAATCGATTATCTCAGCCTGTTTCCCGTACCCGGCGGCATGCGGGCAAATCTCTTCATGTTTCGTGATCCGACCGACCCGATCATGCGCGAACTGCGGCGCGAGCCAAAATCGACGCTGTTGCGCCTGATGCCCGGATTGCAGCCTTATCTCGGCGACTTCCGCGTGATCGACCAGGTGCAGAACTGGGTTATGGACCTTTCCGCCGCGCAGGGGCACCTGCAGCCTGGAGTCGTGCTAATCGGCGATGCATTTCAAACCTCCTGTCCTGCGGCCGGCACAGGCGTGAGCCGCCTGCTCGTCGACGTCGAGCGTCTCTGCACGGAGCATCTGCCGCGCTGGCTCGAAACGGACGGCATGGGCAGTGAGAAGATATCGCTGTTCTACTCCGACCAAGACAAGATCGCTTCCGATGAGCGCGCATTCAAGATGGCGCATTTCCGGCAAGCCCTGACGGCGAACAACGACCTGCGGTGGAATGTGCAGCGGCGTCTGCATTTCCTGCGGCGCCATATCACCCACCGGGTCGACGGTATCCGGCCCGGGTGGATAGCGCGCGTTCGCGGCGCGCTCAGGGCTTGATCCGCCGGGGCACCAACCCGATTGCACGAGCTGTCGGCTCCTTCGACGGAAGCTCTCTGCAAAGCACAAGCCAGTACTGGCTAGGGGAAATCGGTGAGTCGCTTGCTGCCCATGCTTCGAGATGCTCGCGTTGCTCGTTCCTCCCGCGTGAGCGCGAAGCGCTCATCGGGGCATGAGGTTGTTGTGTTTCAACAAGTCAAACCTCATCCTGAGCAGGCCACGAAGTGGCCGTCTCGAAGGATGGGCCGCAATACCGAGTCGTGATTCCAGCTACTAGCTGCGCACTGGCGAGAGCTTGAATTCAACGATTCTCTTGGCCGCAAGCTTGATCCAAGGCGCCTGCTTGATGGCAAACTCGGCGAGGCCGCCAATGGCACTACCGGTTTGAGTTACCGTCCACATCGGCGAGGGGTTGGCTCCAAACAGCCTTTTATATGGCTCGTCGCCGATCGTGAAATCGAGCATCCGGTCGCCTCGCTCGATACAGTCCCTGGCGACCTGCTCGAACATGAGCGCGCCGAGCGACTGGCTCTTGTACCCGTCGACATCAAACGCGCTCATGATGATGAGGAAGCTGCCCTTGTGGCAGAGGCCCAGCACCGCAGCGATCTCGCGTCCGTCCATTTTGGAGCGCATAGAGTCGGACGAAAGCGCCAACCCCGCGGACGGCCATATCGGAATAGAAGTCGAAATATTCGGGGCGCTGCAGCAGGTCGCCGTCGCCACGAGAATGAAATCGTGGACCGCGCAGCTTTTTCATCACTTCCAATGCCGAGGCGATGGACGAGGCGTCTTCGCAGCACGCAAGATTGAGTTCGCCCTTCTTCTGCAATTGACGCAATTTCTTGGCCAGTTCCTTTTGGTAGGAACGATCCAGCGCGCCGGTCCGCCATTGTTCGAACGGCGCGGTCAGAGTTACCGAGTAAGCACTCGACTCCATGAGTACCCGGCCAGGCGCCGCCAGCAGCTTCTCGATGGTGATCTCCCCTCCATCAGGCAGCTTGGGTATTCGCAGCAGATCGAAAGGCCTCATCAGGCGCTGGATCTCCCGACAGGCCTTCTCATCCCCAAGCACCTCGGAGAACACTCCCGCGCTGCAGGCGGGAGCAAGATAGTCGGAGACGCGGAGGTCGGCAAATTCGACAGTCCGGATCGGCCCGCGCCGCACGCGCAGCAGCGGCAGCACCATGGCCAGCACGCCATTTGCGCGATAGCGGAGCACGATAATCAGCGGCTTCGCCCCAGCCGCCGGAGCGAGTTTCTTGTAAATGCCGTCCAGCCAAAGCGGGTGCTGGAATGCAGTCGCTGCTGAGCCATCAAACAGCTCCACGTATTCTTTCGACAGGAAATGAAATGCGTTGTCGACACTGACAGCAAACGCGTCCTTGTTTCTATCCATACCTTGCGACCAAGAAACCTGGATTGTTCAAAGCGCCGGCCAAGCCGGGCGGATAATCATATAGCAGGGTAAGACCTATTCAGGTATTAACGGGTTCCGCAGAACTGACATACAGCCAGCAGACGTAACGCCGCGAGAACGCGCCGTCATCCATCACTTCATTCACCGATCGAAGCGCTTTGGTAATGATGATTTGGCGTTGTCGGCATCTCGAGCGCTGCCGGTCTCGGGAGTGCGCAGCGCCCGGCGTTTGGCGCCGAGCTTGCAGATCGATTTTCACCTGAGGAACCCCGGCAGCTTGTCGCCCGGGGGCCGCGCCATATTTCGTTATCGTTAACGGATATTTACACATTCCGCGCTATCGTATCAGGCAACCGGACGTGACGAAAGTTGGAACGAAATGCGTGTCCGGTATCCTTGGCACGGTCAGGCCCAATGCAGTTAGACATCGCCGAGCGACCGCCGGCGCCGGCTCGCGACGTCGTCCCCACGATTTGCCTCGCCGTAGCCGCGGTCGCATTTGCCCCGATTTTGCACGCTGCCAGCCCGATCCTGGCGATCAGCGTCGAGACGCTGGTCGGTTGCGCGATCATTCTCGCCGCTCCGGCCTATGCGCCTTCGATCGCAATATTCATCCTGTTCTTTCAAAACCTCTTCGTCTCGGTGCTGTCGCCCTATATTTCGAGCCCCTCCGAGCTGGAATTCATCAAGGGCTACAACTTTCTGGCCTGCTCGGTAATGTGGTTGACGACGCTGGCCCTGTACGCATTGCGGCAGAGAAGTCACACCGCCGAAATCAACCGTTTGATGCGCTGGGGCATCATCGCGCTAGCCGCGGTGATGCTGTATTTCGCCATCGGCTTTGTTCAAAATGGCCTGGCGGCATCGATTTATCTCCGGAATATCGTGCTGCCGCTTTTCCTGTTTCAGCTTTCGCTTCTGACAGCCGCGACCTATCAGGTTCGCGTCACCCCGTTCCTGGTGGCGATCGGCGTCATCCTGATCCTGTGCGGCTATGTCGAGTTTGCCTTCCGGGACTTCTGGCTGGCCATTACCAATGGCCATACATTTTGGGGCTTCGATGAACTCAAGGCTACCCATTCGGGCGTTTGGGAAGCCGAGATGCGAGCGACGGGAAATGTACCCGTCGATCTGAAAGATCGTTTCAGTTTCAGCTTCTTGAACACACCGCTGCTCGAAGATTTCGGACTATCGAAGATCCTGCGTATCTTCGGGCCGAACATGAGCCCGATCAGTTTCGCCTACGGAATCGCCTTTTTTGGCCTTTTCCTGTTCTCCGTGGGGCGTCCCCTGCTGGCGCTGTCCGCGCTGCCTCTCCTTGTTCTCTGCAGCGTGAAGGGGGCGCTCATTCTCACCCTCTTCGTTGGCCTCGCCTGGGTCTCGACCCGGCTGCTGGGCGCCGTGGCGACCCTGCTCGTTTCCCTGCTGGCTCTGATCGCCTACGCGATCGTTGCGATCTACGTCGGCCTGCAGATCGGCGACTATCACGTCATCGGCTTTCTGGGCGGCTGGAACGGATTTCTCGAAAAACCATTCGGCCGCGGGCTGGGTATCGGTGGAAATTTGTCGGAAGGCTACTTCTCGATCGACTGGAGCGCTGCCCAGCAGGCAGGAACGATCGATGGAGCGGTCGAAAGTGCGGTAGGCGTACTTCTCTACCAAATGGGCATCGCGGCTTTGGCGCCGCTGGGATTCTATTTTTCGGTCGCGCTGAAGGCCTGGCGCTTATATGCGTCCTCCGGAAACCTTACCCAGGGTCTCGCTTCGTTCGGGGTGATCGTCGTGCTGTTCAACGGCATATTTCAGGAAGAGGCGTTGTTCGCCCCACCCGCGCTGGGGCTGCTGTTGTGCCTGACCGGCCTGGTGATCGGCAATCACCTGCGGGCGCAGACCGCTTCCGAATCGACCCTGGGCTCTGCAAACGCGCTCTCGCTCCGGAACGCGGAATGACCTGTCCTGCACATCGGTGTTGCCTGGTGACGACCTGACAGGCCGGAACACGCGTCCGCGGGTGTCAATTCCCTATCGAGAGAGCAGGATTGCGGCCGGGCCTATCCGCAGCCCCGCGGAATTTCGTGTCTGGTTGATTGTTGGCGCGGTAACCATCGCCGCGTCGCGCGCTGGACCGGATATTGCAATGTGGAACGCGTAAGGTCTGAATTCTCCAGGAACGTGTGGATACATGACGACGAGAGCGCATTTCCGGCATAATTTCCTTGTTAGCGCAGCCAACGCTGCGGCACTTGGCGTTTCTGGCACAGCAGAGCTGTCCGGGGTGTCCTCTTTTGCGACACCGCGAGTAGCCCTCGGCGGCGCTGGGCGCAGGGCGATTGGCGCCGTCCCGAGCGAACTTCACCCCGCGGCCGTCGGCCGTCAGCGAGACACACAATATGCTTGAGCGCCGCGCAAATCCCGTAGGAAGGGCCGCTACTGCCAGCGTGCCCCGGATCTCGCTGGGTGGGCTGCGGCTCGCCGTGCTCGATATCGAGCAGACCGCAAACTTCATGATCGAGATGGTGTTCCCGGAACGCCGGATCGGCCGCCCTTTGTATCTGACCTCGGCCAATGGCGAGGTGCTGGCGCGCTGTTCGACCGAACCGACGACCGACCGGCTGTTTCGCGCCGCCGATCTGATCAATGCCGACGGCCAGCCGCTGGTCACGGTGTCGCGGCTGCGATCGTCGACGCCGCTGCCGGAGCGCGTCGCGACCACCGACCTGTTTCACGCCGTCGCCCGCAAGGCGCAGGCGGCACGGCTGACGTTCTATATGTTCGGCGCGGACGAAGCGGAGAATGCCGCGGCCGTCGCCAACGTCCAAAACATGTACCCCGACCTGCGGATCGCCGGCCGCTCCCATGGCTATCTCAGGGGCGAGGCGCTGCGGGCCAAGGTCGACGAGATCAACGCGCTGGCGCCGGATTATCTCTGGGTGGCGCTCGGCGTTCCCTACGAGCAGTCCTTTGTCGAGGAATTCACGCCGCGGCTTTTCAACGTCGGCGTCATCAAGACCTCGGGCGGATTGTTCAACTTCCTGTCGGGCAGCCGGGCCCGCGCGCCGCAATGGATGCAGAAGGCCGGACTCGAATGGGCGTGGCGCATCTGGCTGGAGCCACGCCGGCTGTTCTGGCGCTATCTCAGCACCAATCCGCGCGCGCTCTATCTCCTGTTCAGCAGGAACCGGACGCCGGGGGGCTGATATGAACGACCGTCCGGCTATTCTGGTCACCGGCGGCGCGGGCTATATCGGCTCGCATTGCTGCAGGGCGCTGGCGGCGGCCGGATATCACCCGGTGGTTTTCGACAATTTTTCCACTGGCCACCGCAATTTCGTCACCGGCACGCTGGTAACCGGCGACCTCGCCGACAAGGCCGCGCTGACGCGCGCCTTCGCGCAGCACGACATCGTCGCGGTGATGCACTTCGCGGCATCGAGCCTGGTCGGAGAATCCGTCACCGATCCGCAGAAATACTACGTCAACAACCTCGCCGGCACGCTGTCGCTGCTGGAAGCGATGCGCGACGCCGGTTGCCATCGCCTGGTATTTTCCTCGACCGGCGCGGTCTACGGCAACGCCGACGGCAAGGCCCTGCGCGAAAGCCACGCCTGCGCGCCGATCAATCCCTACGGCGCCTCGAAATGGATGGTCGAGCGCGTGCTATCAGACTATCGCGGCGCCTACGGACTTGGTTCGTTCGCGCTGCGCTATTTCAACGCCAGCGGCGCCGACGCCGCCGGCGGCATCGGTGAACTGCGCGACAACGAAACCCATCTCATTCCCCGCGCCATGATGGCGCTGCAGGGCCACCTGCCCGACTTCGCCGTATTCGGCGACGACTACGACACCCCCGACGGCACCGCGATCCGCGATTACATTCACGTCACAGATCTGGCCGCCGCACATCTGCTGGCGCTGGAGCTGCTGCTGCAAGGACATTCCGGCGGCGCCTTCAATCTCGGCACCGGCACCGGCTATTCGGTGCACGAGATTCTCGTCGCTATCGCGGCTGAAACCGGCCGCGCCGTGCCCCACGTCGTCAAACCGCGCCGCGCTGGCGATCCGACCTATCTCGTCGCCGACCCCACCGCGGCACGCGAGACATTGAAATTCCGCACCGCCCATTCGGATCTTCCGACCATCATCCGGACCGCCTGGGCATGGCACAGCAAGGCTCATCCGCTGAAGACGGTACAATCCTGCACGTGAGCCTTTCCGGCGGCTAGCCCTTGCGGGTTTCCGGCCTGCATACGCACACCAGCGATGTGCCGTAGATACCCTTCGGCAACAAGCGGCTTTCAAGCCAGAACGCCCAGCCGAGAAATCTGTGCAGCCAGGGGGTAGCGGGCGCCGCAAAGGCCGTGGCCCGATTCAATCCCATCCGCTTCAGGATCCACGCCGGAAGGTAGAGCGCATGAAAGAAATAACTCCACGATTCCATCGATAGATGAGACGAGCGCGTCACCTCGCGAAGTTTTCGAATATCGTAGCGAAGGAAATGACGATAATGCTCATCGTAGTTCGACCACAGTTCCTGCCGGGCCGGAACAGTAATGATCAGCACACCGAGCGCCGGTAACGCCTGAAACACCGACGCAATGAAATCCGCCGGTCGCTCGATATGCTCGATCACGTCCAGCAGCAGAACCGCAGACACCCTCCTTCGCAGGTCCGCGTCCAGATCCGCGAAGTCCGTGCCTGCAAACACGAAACCACGCACATCTTCATGGACGCGGGGGTTGCCGAGATCGCAGCCATAGGCATCGAACCCGGCGGCCCGCAATACGCGAACGTAATGGCCGCGCCCTGCGCCAATCTCCAGAACCGTGTCGCCTTTCCCGCATGCGGCCCGGACGCAGTCCCGAACGATGTCACCGCGGGCACGATGCCAATAGTGCAGCTCATATCCTGACGGATAGGCTTCGTCATAGTCGTCGCCGCTTTCGACACCGTCGTGTTCGACGAGCGCGAGCTCAAGCATCTGATCGAGATCTGGGGCGCCGATCACATCATGCTCGGCACCGATTACCCGTTCGACATGGCGGAACCCGATCCGGTCGGCTTCCTTGGCCGCGTCAAGGGCGTCAGCGACAAGGACATGGCGCTGGTGGCCGGCGGCAACGCCGAGCGGTTGCTGGGATTGACGGCGAAGGCCAAATCCGAGGGCTGACGCCCCGGACCGCTGACGCAACTTTTCGCAAGGTCGCGCGTTTCAACTCTTGAACTATTCAAGGAGAGATTGAGACATGGCCGATACCGCGCAGATCAAGGAGCACATGGACGTCATTTCGTCGGACAAGAAGTCGGTCGGCAAGGTCGACCATCTCGAAGGCTCCGACAAGATCAAGCTCACCAGGCAGAGCTCGCCCGACGGACAGCACCATCATTTCATTCCGGTGTCATGGATCGATCATATCGACCAGCACGTGCATTTGAACAAGTCCGGCGCGGACGTGACCGCGCATTGGCAGCACGGCCAGCAATGACCGATCGCCCCGACTACTGAAGGGGCGAGTATCATCGGAATCGGGGGAACCGTGCATCGGGCCGCAAAGCTGCAATTCGAACGCATCGTGGATGAATTCGTGCGGTGGCGCGAGGTCCCCGATCACGAGCGATCGCCGGCGCCGGCCTGGTGGTGGGGGCCAGCCTTCGAGGTGCTCGGCCTGCAGGCCCCATTGCCGGCGGAATGCTGCGCCGGCCTGGGATTGCCCGAGGGCGCCACTTACGCCGATGGCGCGGGGGTTTTTCTCAAATCCCTCGCCGGCCAGACCTCGCTGCCGTGGCCCGGCAATTTTCCGCGCCGGCCGGGAGATTCGAACCCGGCCTAGCGCCTTTCGGTTCTGATTGAATCAGAACCGGGCTCTGGTCGTTTGTTTTGCTGCGTTTTCCTTGCGCAAACCGGTGCCCGCTTCGCTCGAAACGCCATGGCGCCCTGTCAACGCGACACTCGCACCGAGGGTCTTCTCGGCTTTGACCGCCGGTCGCGATTCTCCGTGACATCGTCGGCTGCGGGCTGCAGCGGCGGCGAGACCAGCACCGGCGCGGACCGCAGCAGGCTCGCCAGCTGCGCCGGCGGCAGCGGCTTGCTGAACAGGTAGCCCTGCATTTCGTCGCAGGCGTGACTGCGCAGGAACGCCTGCTGTTCGACAGTCTCCACGCCTTCGGCGATCACCGTCATCCCCAGCGCCTTGCCCATGCTGATGATCGCCTGGGCGATGGCCTGATCCTCGGAATCGTTCGGCAGATCGCGAACAAAGGAGCGGTCGATCTTGATGGTGTCGATCGGAAACTGTTTCATCAGCGACATCGACGAATAGCCGGTCCCGAAATCGTCGATCGCCAGCCGAATGCCGCGGCTCTGGATCGCGTCAAGCACCCTGACCGCCCGGGACACGTTCCGCATCACCATGCTTTCGGTGACCTCGAGTTGCAGCAGCGCCGGAGACATGCCGCTTGACGCCAGTGCCTCGTCGATGTCCTGCAGCAGGTTCTCGTCGACGAATTGCCGCGGCGAGAGATTGACCGCCATCGACACCGGCCGCAATCCGCCGCGCTGCCAGGCCATGTTCTGTGCGCAGGCTTCCCTCAGCACCCAGCGGCCGATCGGAACGATCATCCCGGTTTCTTCGGCAAGCGGAATGAATTTCATGGGCGGCAGCACGCCGAGTTCGGGATGGGTCCAGCGCAGCAGCGCCTCGACTCCGGTGATCTGCCCGGTCGCCATATCCACCTTCGGCTGATAATGCAGCGCGAACTGATCGCGTTCCAGGGCGCGGCGCAGCGCGGTTTCCAGCGTCAGGCGCTCGATCGACTGGGTCTTGACCCCCTTGGTGAAGAAACGGAAGCCGTTCTTGCCGTCTTCCTTGGCGAGGTACATCGCCATGTCGGCATTCTTGGTCAGCGTCTGCACGTCGTCGCCATCCGAAGGATACATGGCGATGCCTATGCTGGCCGTGGTGTGGCACTCGTGGCCGCTCAATTGCTGGGACTGGCCAAGAACGGACAACAGGTTACGCGCGATCCCTTCGACGTCGCCGCGTTCAGCCGTTTCCTCCAGAATGACGACGAACTCATCGCCGCCGAGCCGCGCCACGACGTCGCTCGAACGTAGGGCGCCCCGCAGCCTGTTGGCAATTTCCACCAGCAACATATCGCCGGCGTCGTGACCCAGCGAATCGTTGATCACCTTGAACCTGTCGAGATCGATGAACAGTACAGCGAACCGCCGCTGGTAACGGCGCGCGGCCTCGATCGCGTGGCGAAGCAGTTCGTTGAACATTTCCCGATTGGGAAGATTGGTGAGGCTGTCGTGCGATGCGAGGTATTCGATCCGCTCGTCAGCCTTGGTTTTTTCGTCGGCGCGGTCGAAGTTATCGAGGGCGAATGATATATTCTCAGCCAGTCTGGCGAGCAGCTCCACCAGATCATCCGTGAAAACGTCTTCTTCGCCGGCAAGAAACAACAGCACGCCTGCGGCCGCGCCGCTTTTTTTCAGCAGGGGAAAACCGGCGCCGGATCGCGTTCCGCCGGCCTTCGCGAGCTTGTGCCAATGGGCAGTCCGCTCATTGGTCAGAAAATCATTCATGATACAGGGCGCTTTTGTCCTGAACGCCGTTCCGGTCAATCCGCGGCCTTCGGGGTGCCCGGCGGTGGTAGCGAAACGGGTGCTTCTGACACGTTCGTGGTTTTGTCCTTTCGAAGCGGCAATCCGCAGAAACTCTTCCCCCGGCTCCGCCAGCACGATCGTTGTCGAGGTGAACTTGCCTCCCAGCACGGCAGCCGCGCAGACCAGTTCGAACATTTCTTCGCGAGTCTTGGCCCGCATGATCGCTTCGTTGGTCGCACTCAGCGCCGCGAACATCCTCGCCAGGCGCTCCTTTTGTGCCTCGGTCTTCGCCTTTTCGGATGCGCTATCGAGATTATCGAGCGCGACCGAAACGTTCTCCGCAATGCGCGCCATCAGCGCGATGATTTCCTCGTCCGCTGCCCAGGATTTGCTGATGAAGAACAGCAATACACCGACGCTCTTGCCGGCCTTGACGAGCGGAAGCGCAACGCCGGCCATGACGCCAACTTCGCGTCCCAATTCGTGCCACGGCCGCGCCTGCGCCGAGTTGAGGATATCGCTGTTGATGCAGGCCTTCTGCCTTCGAAAGGCGTTGCCGCAGATACCCTGGCCATAGACATTATCCGGGGAGATCGAAAATCGTGTCCGCGTGACCTGTTCGGCAATTTCGCCAGTTCCCGCGACCGGTTTCAGCCAGATCGAAGCCGGCTCTGCCAGCAGGACCAACGCGGCAGTGGAATTTCCGCTGTGAACCGTGGCATCGCAAATCAGCCGGTAGAGTTCCTGCTCGGTCTTGGCGCGAAGAATGGCTTCATTGGTGGCGCTGATGGCGCCGAACATCCGGTTGAGCCGCCGCATGGCACGCTCGCCGTTCTTGCGCGCAACCTCATGATCGAAATTGTCCAGCGCATATGAGATGTTGGCCGACATCCGCTCGAGCAGCGAGACGATGGGGTCGTTGAGCGACCCCGCTTCGCGCAAGGTGACGAAAAGCACGCCGACGCTGCGGCCGTTGCAGTTCAGCGGCAGCGCCGCCGCCGCTCCGATTTGCGTCTCGGTAGCCCCTGCACGCCACGCCAGCGAACGCGCGTCGTTCAGGTAATCATTGCTGATGCTAATCTTCCGGTCGCGAAAAGCCTGTCCGCAGACCCCCAGCCCCTCGGGGATATCAGCCGCGATCGAAATATCGATCTCGCGCAGCCGCTTGACGTCGTCGCCGAAGCCGGCGGCGAACCGCAGCATATTGGTCTCCGGCTCCAGCAAGAAGACCGCCGTCGCCAGAAAGTCCCCGCTGGAAAACGCGGCTTCGCAGACCTGCCGGTAGAGTTCCTCGGGTGATTTTGCATACAGGATCGCTTCGTTGGTTGCACTCAACGCCGCAAACGTACGCGCGATACTGGTCTTCAAAATCCGCTCCCTGGGGCAACATTTGGCAGTCCCGGGAGAATTATGCGGGGCGGCGCCTAAGTGGCTGTTATGAGGGGGAATAAGTTGCGATTCAG
>JAYSPJ010000296.1:0-5212 GCA_043722155.1 Bradyrhizobium sp. | reverse complement strand
CAGCAATTGGCGGCCACGCTGGACAGGATGCCCGGACGCGCCGCGTCGTCGACCAGCAGGCGCTCGATATCCCAGACGATTTTTCGGCGTTTCTCGCGGTCGAGTTCGCGCGATTGATCCGCCAGCAGACGGTCGACGTCGGCGTTGCAGTACTGGGTATAGTTGCGCTCCGACTTGCAGGAATAGTTTTCCACGAGATTGCCGTCGGGATCGTCGACGCTGACGCCGGTGACGTTCAGTCCGATGGTGTAATCCTTGCGCGCCAGCTTGGCGTACCAGCGCGGCGTATCCAGGATGTCGAGTTCGCCGACGATATGGATCCGCTTGAGCTGATCGGTCAGGATCACCGCGGCGTCGCGATAGGTCGGCAGATTCCGCGTTTGAATCTTGATCTGCAGCGGTTTTGCCTCGCTGTAGCCGAGCCTCTGCATGATGGCTTGCGCTTCCCTGACGTTCCCGGCGGTGTCGGGATTGTAACCCATCAGCGACGCCACCATTTCCGGCGGCATGCCCCATTCGCCGGCGGGCTTCGGCAGCATCGCGCCGCCGGTCAGCGCCAGGCCTTCCATCAGGATGGCGTTGAAGGCCGTGCGGTCGATCGCAAGCGACATCGCCTTGCGCAGCTCGAGATTGTCGAACGGCGGATTTTCGCGATTCACCATCAGGTTGGACTGGGTGCCTGTGGTGATCATCTCGCAGACCGCGTTCGGCGCCCGCGCCTTGACGTCCTTCATCAGGGGAACGCTGACGTCGGCCGGAAAGGTGATGTCGTAATCGCCGGTCGCGAAGGCCAGCATGCGCGTGGCGCGGCTGTCGATCATCCGGAAGGTGATTTCGTCAAGGTAAGGGCGGTCCTTCTTCCAGTAATCGGGGTTGCGCACCAGGCGGATCGAGTTGCCGCGATTGAATTCGACCAGCCTGAACGGCCCGGTACCGACCGGTTTGGTGCGCATGGTCGCCTGCGGCACGTGACAGGGATAGACCGGCGAGAACGCGCTCGCCAGCAGCACCGGCAGGCCGGGCTGCGGCTCGTTCAGCTCGAACGTCGCCTCGTAATCGCCGTTGATGCTGACGTCGCGCAGCTTGGTGTACCAGACCTTGCGCGGGTTGCGCTTGAAGTCCTGAACATCGCTCTTGCCGATGATCATCCGCCAGGTGCACTGCACGTCCCTGGCGGTGAATGGCGCACCGTCATGCCACTTCACGCCCGGCCGCAGCTTGAAGGTCAATTTGGTGTTGGTCGGGTCCCAGGACCAGCTTTCGGCGAGATCCGGGATCACGGTGTCGATGCTCTCGTGGACCTTGAAGGGATCGAAGGCCACGAGGTTGTTGAACACCGCTGCAAACGGCGTCACCGAGGCGATGGTCGATTCCTCATGCAGCGAGGTCGAGGGGGGATTGTCGTTGTGATAGAGCCGCAGCGTGCCGCCCCGTTTCTGCGCGGCCGCGGGCGCCGCAATCAGGACAGCTATGCAAAGCAGCGCGAGGGAGCCCACTTTTGACCGGCTGGTGCGCATTCTGGCCTCCCCATGTTTTTATTTTTGTATAGGACCGGTGGCGGTCGCGCGCAACGCCGCTGGGCCCGGTTTCCGACTCAGGAACAGATTCGAAAAATACGCATTATCCGAACTGAAAAAATCGGAGGGGTGTCATGAAGCCAATGCCCGACGCCGACGAAAGCCGCCGCCTTGGCCGTATCGAAAGCGATAAGGCCGACAGGCTTCCGGCCGGCGCCACCCGGGAATCTCACTTGAAAAGGCCCGTGACCACGAGGCGAGTGCGCATGCGAACGACTGGCGGGGGTCGAATCCTCACGCGCCGGACTGAACCGATACCGGCAACGACGTCATTGCCGATGAAGCGAAAGCGGCCGCTTATCTGGCGCGAATGCGTGCGATGGCCCCGGCGACGATCTGCATCGTCACGCCGACGACCCATCCGATCATGATCATGATGGTCCAGAAGATGTGCGGATTTTCGCGCAGCACGATCACACCGACCGAGACAAAAGCCGTCAGCGCCGCGAGAAAGGTACCGACCGCGCTGAGGAATTCCGCGGTGTCGATCTTGCCGCCGGAACCGTCGTCGGGTTCCTGATGCGGTTCATGAAACGGCAGCGGCGGCGTGTCGATCCCGAGATAGAAGCCGACGGCGCCGGCAATCATCATGATCAGCAAAAAGCCCTGGGTCGTGAGCGCGGCGACGCTTGAGCCGACGTGGGCGGCAACAAACAGGCCGGCGGCCGCGCCGGCCATCGCCAGCCCGGAGCGTTCCAGCACATGGGCAAATCTTCGTACGCGAAATCGCATCGTCCTGTCCCCGGGAGCGCCGAGATGTCAGGCTAGGACATTTTTCCACCCTGTGGAAGGCATTACCGGCGCACAAAACCCGCCGGCAGGGGTAGCCGGCGGGTGTTGTCGAACGGTTCGTCGGCAGGCGATCAGTTGCACTTCCGGGCGCCGCTGTTGCAATCCCGCTCGAAGCGGTCGCCGTGCGGGTCGGCGGAGGCGGGAGCCATCGCGGTGAAAGCCCCGGCGACCGAGGCAAGCAAAACCGTCAACAGGATGAAGCGCTTCATTTGTCTTTCCCTTATTACATCCCTGTCCGCGAGGTGCGGGAGGTGCCGGCGTTTGACAGCCTCCGGCCTGGCCGGAGGCTGGTGACACGAATGGTCACGCCGACGATGAGGGCGGCCAAGTCGGGCGTCATCCTCCAAATGGATGAAGCCACCGCCAGGCCGAATCGAAAGCCGGGGAATTTACGGGGTGGTCCGGCTTTCCGGCGCGCTGTGATCGAGGATGACGTTCGCCAGAGCATCCGTAAATCCGGTCGATCAGGTCTGTCTTCAGGTCCATGCCATCTAGTGCGACGATCGGCGGCCGGACTTCAGCAACAGCAGGGCGGCGAACGCCGAGAGCGAGGCAAACGCGCTGAACCAGAGCGCGCCGGTGCCGAAATGCTCGGTCATCAGTCCGACCGCCAGCGGCGCGATGGCGCCGGCGGCGCGCGCGGGCAGCGAGAGCAGTCCGACGCGCTTGCCGAAACCCTCGGGGCCGAACAGGGCCAGCGGCAGCGTGCCGCGCGCAATGGTGAGAATGCCGTTGCCCGCGCCATAGAGCACCGCGAACAGCGGAGCAACGACCGGACCGCCTATCAGGAGCGCGAGGACCCCCAGCGGATTCATCAGCGTCGCGAGCCTCGCCGAGACCAGCGGATGATAACGGCTCAGCCATCCGGCCTCGACCAGACGGGCGGCAACCTGGGCGGGACCGACCAGCGCGCCCGCCAGCAGGGCGGTCGCCGGCGTGGCGCCGAACTGCGCCAGCATCGTGGGCAATAGCGCTGAAATTCCGGAACTGACGAAGCCGGTGGCGGCGAAGACATAGGCCAGCGCAATCGTGATCCTGGAATTCTCGCGCGGCGCGCGCTGCGCGATCGGTTGTTCGCTGACCGGAACCGCCGACGTCGCGCGCGGCAGACAGAGATTGAGCGGCAGCGCCAGCAACAGGTGGATCAGCGCCCAGCACTGGCAGGTGGCGCGCCAGCCGTAACGGGCATCGAGCCAGGCCGACAGAGGCCAGCCGATCGTGCTCGCGAAACCCGCGATCAAGGTGATTCCCGTGATCGGCTTTCGCGCCGCCATCCCGTAAATCCGCGTCAGGGTCGCGAATGCCGCTTCGTACAGACCCATGCCCATGCCGACGCCGATGACGGTCCACGCCGCGAACAGCAGTACCGGGCCAGAGGCGAACGACAGCAAGCCAAGGCCAAGAGCCAGCACGCCGTTTGAAACCGCGAGCATGCCGCGGCCGCCGACCATATCGATGGTATGTCCGATGCGCGGCCCGAGAATTCCCGAAATGACCAGCGCGCCGGAGAGCGCGCCGAACACCAGGGTCGACGTCACATTCAGATCGCGCGCGATCGGCGCGGCCAGAATGGCGGGCAGATAGTAACTCGACGCCCACGCGATGGTCTGCGTGGTACCGAGCGCGAGGATGAAGCCGAGATTGCCGGAGTTTTTCGCCTCGGCGGACTTGTCATCGTTCATGAATAGACACAGCCGCTTCTGCCCGCCCGGTTTGCGGCTTCGGTATCCGCGCCATCGCTGTACTCACCCTCACTTGAACAGCGGCGTGCCCGGCACGAAGGCGTCGAACGCGGCCCAGAACTGGGCGCGGTAGCGGTCCTGTTCCTGCAGGATCTCGTGCCGGGAGCCGGCGATCACCAGATGCGAGCCGGCGCGCAGATGATAGGCAAATTCCTCGATCGCCGCCGTCGAGACGACGGTGTCGCCGGAGGCCGCCAGCATCAGGATCGGCTGGCGGATGTGCAGCGGATAGTCCGCGGCGCGGAAGCCGCGCATGGTGCGGATCGCGGTATCGGCCCAGGCCACCGTCGGCGAGCCGATACCGAGCGTCGGATCCTCCTCGAGGATCGCGGTGTTGCGCGCAAAACGCACGGGATCGCTGGTGAAGGGATTGTTGACGAAGGATTCCGAGCCGGTCAGCGCGTCGTTGCCGCCGGGAATGTAACGGCCGCCCTGCCCGGTGAGGCGAAGGGTCCGCAGCAGCGCCAGAGCCGGAAGCGAGGTGGCGCGTCCGGGCAGATCGATCATCGGCGCGGACAGCACCATACGGTCGAACCAGCGTTTGCCGGCATGCGCGATGCGCAGCATCACCGCGCCGCCCATCGAATGCGCCAGCGCGAAATGCGGCGGCGGGCAGTCCGGCAGCACCACTTGCTGCACGAAGGTTTCGACGTCGATCTCGAAATCGGCGAAATCGCGCACATACCCCTTGCGCGGATCGCGCAAGCGCCGCGACGAATGACCCTGCCCGCGCCAGTCGATCATCGCCACAGCAAAACCGCGCTCGCGCAGGTCGCGCACCGTCTCGAAGTATTTTTCGATCTGCTCGCTGCGGCCGGTGAAGACGCACACCGTGCCCTTGCGGTTGGCCGGCGGCGCCCAGCGCGCGAAGCGCAGCTCGGCACCGTCAGGCGTCTTGATGGTGCCGGTGACGACGTTGTCCGGAACCGGATTGGCGGGGATCGAGACGAGCGTCATGGGCGGGACCGGCTGGGTAAAGGGCTTTGAAAATCAAGGGCGGCAGTGTGAAAAAATCGACAGATCCTTTGCTTCTCCCCGCTTCTTGAACGCGCATCGCGTCTTCCCATATCACCTTCGTGCAGGCCGCTACCAGTGTTTCGG
>JAYSPJ010000295.1:0-3349 GCA_043722155.1 Bradyrhizobium sp. | reverse complement strand
GCATATCGCTCCTTCGGTGGAGAAGTGGAGGCGTCAAGCACCCCCACGATATGCCGCCTTTCCGATTCCCGCCGTCACCAACTTTGGGCGATAGCTCCAAACTGAATGCTGCTTGCCCGACTGACGTAGTTCGCAACCGTCGAGAAAAGCCAAAAGAGGGGGCTGCGTTGTCATTCCCGATACCTGCTAACGAGACCAGACGGCTTGCCGCTGTGCGTGAGCTCGGTATCCTCGATACCGCTCCGGACATCGCCTATGACGAGATTGGCGAACTGGCTGCGCAGATTTGTCAGTGCCCCGTGGCTTATATCAGCTTCATGGACGACGATCGGCTCTGGCTAAAAGCCAAGTACGGCCTTCCGCCGGACTTTAACCAGTGTCCGCGCGAAATCGCCTTCTGCACAACGACGGTTTGCGGTGCCGCGATGGTTGTAGCACCTGATCTGCGCGAGGATTCTCGGTTCAATCAGATCCCCCTTGTCACGGGCGAACCGCACTTCCAGTTTTATTGTGGCCTTCCGCTTGTAACCGAAGCTGGTTATGCGCTGGGGACACTTTGTGTCATGGACTTTGAGCCGCGTCAGTTGACTTTCGAACAGGCAGAGTCGCTGCGCCGCCTCTCGCGTCAGGTTATGACCCAATTGGAGCTGCGCCGAAAGCTCATCGAGTTCGACCAGACTATCAAGGAGCTGGGTCTGGCGCGGACCGAGGCCGCCGCCGATAGGGCGCGCACTGAAGAGCTCCTCAATAACATCCTGCCTGTATCGATCGCCGACGAACTCAAGATGAACGGCAAAGTTCAGCCGAAGTATTCACCTTCCGCAACAGTTCTGTTCACGGATTTCAAGGGCTTCACCCTTTTGACCGAACGCGCGGAACCCGTCGCGCTCATCGGCCTCCTCGACCAATATTTCACGGCGTTCGACGGCATCGTGGCGCGCCATGGACTTGAAAAGCTCAAGACAGTCGGTGACGCCTATATGGCAGTTGCTGGCGTGCCCGCGGCTAATCGCCGGCATCCGATCGATACCTGCCTCGCGGCCCTGGAAATGCAGGCGACCGTGGCCCGCATGAAGGCGCTTCGCGAGAAAATGCGGTTGCCAGTGCTGGAACTACGTGTCGGGATCCACGCCGGTCCGGTTATTTCCGGCGTTGTCGGCAAGCACAAATTTACCTTCGATATCTGGGGAGACACAGTGAACACGGCGGCCCTCATGGAGGCGAACGGCTTGCCTGGCCGAATCAATGTCTCGGAAGCCGTGGCGGGACACGTCAGGACACTATTCGAACTGGAGCCGCGCGGTTCCATCGTGGCCAAACACGAACGCGCACACGAAATGTTCTTCCTCAATAGGCTGAAACCAGAATTTTCGCGCGATCCCGAAGGCCGCATTCCGAACGAGAATTTCGTCGCTGAATGCAACCGCCTGCTCACCGGATTCTCCGGCTAGATCTCGGTCGCCTCCTTTGTCGCGGCTGCTTGCTCGGACACACCAAGATCGAAAGCACGGTCCGGTATCTCGGCATTGAGGTCGATGACGCCTTGGCAATAGCGGAACAAGTTGATGTCTGAAATACCCGGGCAGAGCGGACATGCTCTGCCCGCCCTCTAGCCGCCGGTTGTGCCAAGAAGAGACATCGTAACGCCTGACGCGATGATGGATTTCGGAGACTTTGTCGAAGAAGTTTGTACAGTCGATGTAGCGGGCGAGTGGCCTATGGTCTTGTCGAGCGTGCAAAACTTCGCAAAATGACAATAACCGTGCGCTTCTGCTGCGCTCAGTTCAACGAGCCGATACGTTCCAGATCGGCGAGACTGGACACTCGCAGGACGCCTTCCGATAGTTCGGCGACACCGCGCTCGCGAAAGTGACTGAGAACCCTGCTCACATGCACCGACGTTAGGCCGACGGCAGCGGCGATGTGTTGCTGGCGCAGCGGAAAGGGGTAACGCTGTTCGCGAATCACGCTCAGGGCCGCGATCCGCCGCATGAGGTGCAGCAACAAATGGGCAATGCGCTCTTCCGCCGAATACTGGCCGAGCGCGGTAAGCGATTTGTCCGCAGCCTCGCTCTCGGCGCTGCAAGCTGCTCCCAGCGCCGTCAGAATTCCGGGATTGATGGCGAGCCTTGCCTGGACTTCCGCGCGTCGCATTCCGCTGATTTGAACCTCGGTCAATGCCGTTACGGAGAAGCGGAACCGCGGCTCAAACACCGAGGTAACGGAGAAAAGATCGCCCGGCAGCAGGAAATTCAATATTTGCCTGCGGCCATCGGGCAACTGGAAGAACCGGAATCCCCAACCGCCGCACAGCACGAAGACGTCCTCGGACACCTGGTTTCGGGTGACGATCTGCTTGCCCGCCGGGACCGTCTGGTGATGCTGCCAGTTTGCGCCTTGATGCGATTGCTCGAAACGCTTCTCCATCAGCGCGCCGCAAAAGCCCAGATCGCGGTGAGGACACGTTACGCAGGGCGACGCAGTTTGCATTTGGATCTACCTTGTCCGGCATCGCATCATTGCGATGGCACTTCTTGAGTTGATGCAGATTATAAATCTGCATCAACTCGAGCCGGGAAAACTTAACCGAGATTCGATAGAAATTCAGGGATAGAAAAGCTGATATCCGTAATACTACGGAGTCGCCAGTGTGCTTGTGAAATACCAACCCAAGATTTCATTCTTCCCCGGATACCAACGAAAGACAGGCCCATGGCTGCAATGACCTCCTCCTCGACAAACGCCAACGCCACCGACGCCTCTCAGGATCGCGAAACCCGGATGCGTTTCATGCGCATCGACGCCAGGACCGGCGAACTGCTGCGTGAATTCTGGAAGGTTGTGGAGCCGGCGCTGCCGGTGGTTCTCGAAGGCTTCTATCAGCACCTCACCAGGGAGCCTCAGCTCGCGCGCATGGTCAGCGGCGATATTCCGCGCCTCAAGACGGCGCAGGGTTCGCATTGGGGCCGCCTGTTCAACGGTCGCTTCGATCACGAATACATGCAGGGCGTGCGCACGATCGGCCTGATCCACAACAAGATCGGACTGGAGCCGCGCTGGTATATCGGCGGCTACAATTTCGTGCTGAGCCAGCTCGCAACTCTCGCTGTTCGCCAATACCGCTGGAAACCAAATCATCTCTCGGCGGTGCTCACGGCGGTGAATTGCGCCGTGATGCTGGACATGGACATCGCGATTTCGGTCTATCAGGAAGCGATGCTGGCGGAGCGTCAGAAGCAGCAGGACAAGATTACCGCCGCGATCCAGGATTTCGACGGTCAGATGAAGATCGTGCTGAAGACCGTCGGCGGCTCGGCGGCCAATCTGCAAACCGCCGCCAACGTTCTGG
>JAYSPJ010000294.1:0-4413 GCA_043722155.1 Bradyrhizobium sp. | reverse complement strand
CGCGCGGCGTTGAGCGAGCTGGTTTTGGCGATCGCCGCGGAGACCACCCCTGCGGCCGGAAGCATCGTCGATGCGACGCCGGCCGACGCGAATGCGGCTATCGCCGCGGCACGCGAGGGATTCAAAGGCTGGAGCCGGACCCCGGCGCATCGGCGCGCGACAATCCTCGAACACGCCGCGAACCTGCTGGAGCAACGGCGTGCGCATTTCATCGCGCTGCTGCAACTCGAGGGCGGCAAGACCCTCGACGATGCACTTTCGGAGCTTCGCGAGGCCGCCGATTTCTGCCACTACTACGCCGCCGAAGGCCGCAAACTGTTCGGCGAGGGCGAGCCGTTGCCGGGGCCGACCGGCGAGACCAACGTTTTGCGACTGCGCGGCCGCGGAGTCTTCGCCGCGATATCGCCGTGGAATTTTCCGCTGGCGATCTTTCTGGGCCAAGTTGCGGCGGCACTGATGGCCGGCAATACGGTGGTGGCAAAGCCCGCAGAGCAGACGCCGCTGATCGCGGCGGAGGCCGTCCGCTTGCTGCATGAGGCCGGCGTACCCGCATCGGCGCTGCATCTGATCCCCGGCGACGGCAGCATCGGCGCAACGCTGGTTGCGCATCCTGACGTCGCCGGCGTCGTCTTCACCGGCTCGACCGAGGTCGCACGATCGATCAACCGGACGCTCGCCGCCAAGGACGGCCCGATCGTGCCGCTGATCGCCGAAACCGGCGGCATCAATGCGATGATCGTCGATGCGACCGCGCTGCCCGAACAGGTCGCCGACGACGTCGTGATGTCGGCGTTCCGTTCCGCCGGCCAGCGCTGCTCCGCGCTGCGCCTCTTGTTCGTGCAGAACGACGTCGCCGACCGCATGATCGAGATGATCTCCGGCGCCGCCCGCGAGCTTCGGATCGGCGACCCGGGCGACCTTTCAACCCATGTCGGGCCGGTGATCGACCTCGAGGCGAAGCAGCGCCTGGACACGCATATCGCACGCATGAAGAAGGAGGCCCGTGTGCATTTCGCGGGCACCGCTCCCGTCGGCAACTACGTCGCGCCGCACATTTTTGAACTCTCGAGCGCGGATCAACTCACCGGAGAAGTATTTGGACCGATCCTGCATGTGGTGCGCTATCGCGCGGACCGGCTCGATCGCGTGCTGCAGTCGATCGAGCGGTCCGGCTACGGGCTGACGCTCGGCATTCACTCGCGCATCGACGACACGATCGAGGACGTGATCGACCGGCTTGCCGTCGGTAACATCTACGTCAACCGCAACATGATCGGCGCCGTGGTCGGCGTGCAGCCGTTCGGCGGCCATGGCCTGTCAGGCACAGGTCCCAAGGCCGGCGGGCCGCACTATCTGGCGCGCTTCGCGACCGAACAGACCGTGACCACCAATACCGCGGCGGCAGGCGGCAATGCTGCGCTGATGTCGGACACCGAATAGAATGCCGTCATTGCGAGGAGCGCAACGACGCAGCAATCCACTCTTGTTTGGACCCGCCGCGCCGTGGATTGCTTTCGCGGAGCCTGTCATCGGGCGCGCATTCGCGCGACCCGTTGGCTCGCAATGATGTTGAAACGGTGATTGCATCGTACCGCTAACATGGGTCAAATAGCGATTGATCCTGATCGATCGCAGCGATAATTCCAGCACACGGACAAAACCAACAAAAATCACGGAGCGGCGGCACTATGGAAAAAGGCATCTTCGAAGGCCTCAAGGTTCTGGACTGCGCGAGTTTCATCGCCGCGCCCGCGGCGGCCACCGTGCTGTCGGATTTCGGCGCCGACGTGATCAAGATCGAGCCGCCGGGCCTGGGCGACCCCTATCGGAACCTGCCGAATCTGCCGGGATACCCCACCAGCCAGCACAATTTCGCGTGGATGCTGGAATCTCGCAACAAGAGGAGCCTCGCGCTCGATCTTTCCAAACCGGAAGGACAGGCGGTGCTGCGTCGCCTCGTGGCCGAGGCCGATGTCTTCATTACCAATTTCCCGCCGGCGGTGCGCGAGCGGCTCGGATTGACTTTTGCCCAACTGGCCCCGCTCAACGAGCGCCTGATCTATGCGTCGTTCACCGGCTATGGCGAAAAGGGCGAGGAGGCCAACAAGCCCGGCTTCGACAGCAACGCCTATTGGGCGCGCTCGGGCCTGATGGATCTGGTGCGCGCGGATGAAAACACCACGCCGGCGCGCTCGATCGCCGGCATGGGCGACCACCCCTGCGCGATGGCGTTTTACGGCGCCATCGTCACCGCGCTCTACAAGCGCGAGCGCACCGGCAAGGGCTCACATGTCAGTTCCAACCTGATGGCCAATGGCGTCTGGGCCGCCTCGGTGCTGGCCCAGGCCAAGCTGTGCGGCGCCAAGTTCCAGGAGCGGCGGACGCGCGAGCATGCGCTCAACGCGGTCACCAACCACTACAAGTGCAAGGACGGGCGCTGGATCATCCTGTCGCTGCTCAACGAGGAAAAGCAGTGGCCGGCGCTGGCGCGCTGCATCGGCCGCGAGGATTTTGTCAGCGATGAACGGTTTGCCACCAAGGCCGGCCGTCACGCGCGCTCGCTGGAATTGATCAAGATCTTCGACGATATTTTTGCCACCAAAGACCTCGCCGAATGGCGCCGGATCCTCGACGGCAACGGCCTGGTATTCGGCGTGGTCGGCATCCTCGACGACATTCCGAACGACAAGCAGATGCTGGAGAACGAGGTGCTGGTGCCGTTCGAGAACGACACCATGCTGACCATCAACAGCCCGATCTGGGTCGACGGAGCCAGGAAGGTCCGGCCGCGGAAACCGCCCGGGATCGGCGAGCACAGCGACGAGATCTTGCGCAAGGCGGGCTACGACGAGGCGGCGATCCAGAAGCTGCGGGCGTCCGGCGCGGTGGCGTGAATGACTCCTGGGTCATGACGTCTCGGAAGAGTGACGCCGCGCCGCTCCACAAGAGGTCGTCATACCCCGCGAAAGCGGGATATCCAGTACGCTGCGGCCTTTCGATTTTATCTTCGCCGTCTCTGGAATACTGGATCACCCGCTTTCGCGGGTGATGACGGCCGGAGAATTTGGCGCGTGCGTGCGCAGTTTCTACCTAACGGCTCTTGACGAAGCACATTCCCATCCGCAAGGCCTTGCCGGCCACCTGGCAGGCAAGCCCCTCGGCACAGGTCCAGGACTTGAAGCTCCGGTCATTGTCCCTGGCGTTGGGCTTTTGCTGATAACAATGCGCGCCCCAGCCATCGTCGTATTCGGTACCGGCGAGTTCCGTGCTGCCGCGCAGCTGCGGACGGCTGGAGAATCCGCGCGAATAATCCGGCCGCCTGCCGTCGCGCATCGAGACCAGAATATCGCGGCGACGGATCTGGTCGCCGAAGAAATGCGGCGACGCCGGCACCACGGTCGAATTGGACGGCTTGGCCGCCATCCAGTCGACGCCGGGAAAATGAAAGCCGCCGATGCCGCGCGTCTGATGGCAGCCCGAACAGGTCATGTCGTTGAGCCGGCGCTCAAAACCCGCGACGGAGCGGATATTTTGCAGCGCTATCCCGCCCTCGGCCGCCTTCTTCAACACTGCGACGACATCGCTTTCCCTGAAAGCGGGATCGGCGCCCTCGCCCTCTACGAGACCGAATGCCGGCTGCAGGCGCGATGCCGCAAATCCGACCGGCGTTGCGGCGATCGCGGCGGTGGCCAGAAATTTTTCCGGTATCAGGATCGTGCCGCGATCCAGCTTGCCGAAATGGTCGGGATCGAGCAGCCACGTCTTGAAGTCGTGCCTGAGCGTCGCGTCCGCCAGCAGCCGCGTCCGATCGATCTGGTTTTCCAGCGGCGCTTCCGCGAAGGTCCGCGACGGCGCGTCGTAGCGGAAAACCTTCAGCAGATAGTCGGTGCGGAAATCGCGCACCGTCGATTTCGGCGCATGCGCGATCTGGAGATTGGTTTCGATGCGATCGATGTTTTCAGGCCGGATCAGGCTGAGGGGCCCATCTTCGTCAGATAGTTTTTTGGCAAGCTCGGCGCCGGACAGCGACAGGTCACCGGCGGCGAGCCAGCGCCGGGCGATCTCGGCGCAGCCGGTGGTTACGCCGTCGCGGCCGGTTGCGTTCTCGCCCCTGGCCTTCAGCACCACGTTCAATGTCATCGGCAGGCGCGACGACGGGGCACCCTCGCCGGCTGGCGCAGCCGCGCCACGTATCAGCCGGTAGATCAACCTGACTTCGCCGCAGCTGGCGGGCGACACATAGGCGCGATCCATCCGGTTGACGATGCCGGCCAGCACGAAGCGGGTCTCGGGAGAATCGAGCAGCGTTCGATCGAACAGCTGAAAGTCGAAGGTCGCTCCGACGCCAATGGTTTCATTCGGAACGCCGGATTTGTGCGCAGCAATGTACCGATCGAACTCGCGATCGAGCGC
>JAYSPJ010000293.1:0-5976 GCA_043722155.1 Bradyrhizobium sp. | reverse complement strand
CGAAGGAGGACCTGCTGCGGTTCTACCGCGAAATGCTGTCGATCCGGCGATTCGAGGAGAAGGCGGGGCAGTTGTACGGGATGGGGCTGATTGGCGGGTTTTGCCACCTGTATATTGGCCAAGAGGCGGTTGTTGTCGGGCTGGAGGCTTGCACAAAAGAGGGTGACAAGCGGCTGACGTCTTATCGTGACCACGGGCATATGCTCGCCTGCGGGATGGATCCTAAGGGCGTGATGGCGGAACTGACCGGGCGCGAGGGGGGGTACTCCAAGGGCAAGGGCGGGTCGATGCACATGTTTTCCAAGGAGAAGCACTTCTACGGTGGGCATGGCATTGTGGGGGCGCAGGTGCCGTTGGGGGCTGGTCTGGCTTTGGCCGACAAGTATCTGGGCAATGACAATGTTACCTTCACCTATTTCGGTGACGGGGCGGCCAATCAGGGCCAGGTTTATGAGACCTACAACATGGCCGAGCTGTGGTCGTTGCCGGTGATTTTTGTCATCGAGAACAACCAGTATGCGATGGGAACTTCTGTGAAGCGGTCCACCAAGTCGGGCACCTTCTTTGGCCGGGGTGCGGCTTATGGCATTCCGGGCGAGCAGGTGGACGGCATGGATGTGCTGGCCGTCAAGGCTGCCGGTGAGAAGGCCGTGGCACACTGCCGGGCGGGCAAAGGTCCGTTTATTCTGGAGATGATGACCTATCGCTATCGGGGCCATTCGATGTCGGACCCGGCGAAGTATCGCACCCGCGAGGAAGTCGACAAGGTCCGCCACGATCAGGACCCGATCGAGCAGGTGCGCAATCGTTTGCTGGCCGCAAATTCCAGCGAGCAGGATTTAAAGGCAATCGACGCCGAGGTGCGCGAGATCGTCAATGCATCGGCCGACTTCGCGCAGCACGATCCCGAGCCTGATGCGTCCGAACTTTACACCGATGTCTATCGCTGAGCGCAGGGCGCGCCTTCCAGCCTGAAGAGTGAATTTCTGGAGCTACCATGCCAATTCAAGTGCTGATGCCCGCGCTGTCGCCGACCATGGAGAAGGGCAACCTTTCGAAATGGCTGAAGAAGGAGGGTGAAGCGATCAAGTCGGGCGACGTCATCGCGGAGATCGAGACCGACAAGGCGACGATGGAAGTCGAGGCCACCGATGAAGGCACCCTGGGCAAGATCCTGATTCCGGAAGGCACCGCCGACGTCGCGGTCAACACGCCGATCGCCACCATCCTGTCGGACGGCGAAAGCGCCGCCGATCTCGGCAAGGCGCCGGCGCCGGCGAAACAGGAGAAGGCCGCCGAGCCGGCAGCGCCGGCCGAGGCCAGGGCGGAATCGCCCGCAGCTGGCGGCGGCGACGAAAACAAAGCCCCGGCCGCCCCGAAGGCTGCCGCCGAACGGGATCCCGAAGTGCCCGAAGGCACCGAGATGGTGACCATGACGATCCGCGAAGCGCTGCGCGACGCCATGGCCGAGGAAATGCGGCGCGACCCCGATGTGTTCGTGATGGGCGAAGAGGTCGCGGAATATCAGGGCGCCTACAAGGTCACGCAGGGGCTGCTGCAGGAATTCGGCGCCAAGCGGGTCATCGATACGCCGATTACCGAACACGGCTTTGCCGGCATCGGCGTCGGTGCGGCGATGGCGGGCCTGAAGCCGATCGTCGAATTCATGACCTTCAACTTCGCCATGCAGGCGATGGACCAGATCATCAATTCCGCGGCCAAGACGCTGTATATGTCGGGCGGACAGATGGGTTGCTCGATCGTATTCCGTGGACCGAACGGCGCCGCCGCCCGCGTCGGCGCCCAGCACAGCCAGGATTACTCGGCCTGGTACTCGCAGGTTCCCGGTCTCAAGGTGATCTCGCCGTTTTCGGCCGCCGACTACAAGGGTCTGCTGAAAGCAGCGATCCGCGACCCCAATCCGGTGATCTTCCTCGAAAATGAAATGCTGTACGGCCATTCCGGCGAAGTGCCGAAGCTCGACGATTACGTGATTCCGATCGGCAAGGCGCGGATCGCGCGGTCAGGCGCTCACGTCACCATCGTGTCGTGGTCGAACGGCATGTCCTACGCGCTGAAAGCCGCCGACGAACTGGCGAAGGAAGGCATCGAGGCCGAGGTGATCGACCTGCGCACGCTGCGTCCGATGGACACCGATACCATCGTCGCCTCGGTGAAGAAGACCGGCCGCGCGGTGACGGTGGAGGAAGGCTGGCAGCAGAACGGCGTCGGCGCCGAAATTGCTGCCCGCATCATGGAGCACGCCTTCGACTATCTGGATGCGCCGGTGGCGCGGGTGTCGGGCAAGGACGTACCGATGCCCTATGCGGCGAATCTCGAAAAGCTGGCATTGCCCTCGGTCGCCGAAGTGGTCGCGGCCGCCAAAGCCGCTTGTTATCGGTGAGCCATGGCCGGTCCCAAGGAGCAGCCATTGCCCCCGGACGTCATGGGCCGCGATGATGCCACGGAGGTGTTGCGCGCGTTCGTCGTCGATGGCGGATTGTCCATCGCGTTCACACGCGCGTTCGAGGAGCCGGATATGTGGGGCCTGCTTCTGGTCGACATCGCGCGCCATGCCGCCCGCGCCTATGCGCGCGAGGCCGACTACACCGAGGAGGATGCGCTGACGCGCATCGTCGACATGTTCGAAGCCGAAATCGCGCGGCCGACCGACGTGGGCAACACCACGCCGCGGTCGCAACAAGGTCACTGACAATGCCAATCAACATCCTGATGCCCGCGCTGTCGCCGACGATGGAAAAGGGCAACCTTGCCAAGTGGCTCAAGAAAGAGGGCGACAGGGTCAAGTCGGGCGACGTCATCGCCGAGATCGAGACCGACAAGGCGACCATGGAAGTCGAGGCGGTCGACGAGGGCACCATCGCGAAGATCCTGGTGCCGGAGGGCACCCAGGATGTCGCCGTCAACGACGTGATCGCGGTACTGGCCGGCGACGGCGAGGACGTCAAGGCGGCGGGAGCAGGGGCGGCAAGCGCGCCCAAAGCTGCTCCGGCGGCTGAAGCGCCCGCCGCTGCAAAACCTGCCCCGACAGTTGCACCCGCTGCGGCGCCTGCGCCGAAGGCTGCGGCACCGGCTGCCGCTCCGCAGGCAGCCCCCGCGCAGCAAAGCAACGGCCACGCCCGTACGTTTTCATCGCCGCTGGCCCGCCGCCTGGCCAAAGAGGCCGGTATTGAACTCGCCCGCGTCAACGGTTCCGGTCCGCATGGCCGCGTCATTGCGCGCGACGTCGAGGAGGCGAAATCCGGCAAGGGCCTGAAGGCTCCGGCCGCAGCACCCGCGAGCGCGCCGAGTATCGCGCCATCAATGTCGGACAAGCAGATTCTCTCGCTGTACGAACCCGGCAGCTACGAGGTGATCCCGCATGACGGCATGCGCCGCACCATTGCGCAGCGGTTGACCGCGTCGGTGCAGACCGTTCCGCATTTCTACCTCACGATGGACTGCGACATCGGAAAACTGCTCGCCGCCCGCGAGGAGATCAACGCCGCCGCGCCGAAGGACAAGGAGAAGAAGCCGCTCTACAAGCTCTCGGTCAACGACTTCGTCATCAAGGCGATGGCGATCGCGCTGCAGCGGATTCCGAACGCCAATGTCAGCTGGACCGAAAGCGGCATGTTGAAACACAGGCATTCCGATATCGGCGTCGCCGTGGCGATGCCGGGCGGCCTGATCACGCCGATCATCCGCAAGGCCGAGACCAAATCGCTGTCGACGATCTCGGGCGAGATGAAGGATTTCGCCGCCCGCGCCCGGGCGCGAAAACTCAAGCCTGAAGAATATCAGGGCGGCACCACCGCCGTTTCCAATCTCGGCATGTACGGCATCAAGGATTTCACCGCCGTGATCAATCCGCCGCACGCGACCATCCTGGCGGTCGGGACCAGCGAGGAGCGCGCGGTGGTGCGGGGCGGCAAGATCGAAGCGGCGCACATCATGAGCGTGACCTTGTCCTGCGATCACCGCGCGGTCGACGGCGCACTCGGCGCCGAGCTGATCGGGGCCTTCAAGATGCTGATCGAGAACCCCGTGATGATGATGGTGTGACGCGAGCGCGCCGGCCAGGGGGCAACGTTGAATGTTCGAACGCAATGGCCCTGGATATCGGCGCTGCTCGCAGTCATCGTTGCGCTCAATCCGCTTGGCCTCGATGTGATCTACGCCGCGTTCTTTTCCGGCGAAGCACTATCGCGCAACATCTGGGGTCCGATTGCGCTAATCGGCATGGCGGTCATGGCTTTGATCGTTTTACTGGAATGGCGGATAAGAACGTTTATGTTGCATCGTCGTGCGCGCGGCACGACGACCACCTGAGTTGACGGGAACCGCAATGGCCGACACATCCTTCGACATCATCATCATCGGCTCGGGCCCCGGCGGCTACGTCGCCGCGATCCGCGCGGCGCAGCTCGGTTTCAAGACCGCGATCGTTGAAAAATCCTATCTCGGCGGCATCTGCCTGAACTGGGGCTGTGTCCCGACGAAAGCGCTGCTGCGCTCGGCGGAAATCTATCACTACATGCAGCACGCCAAGGATTATGGCCTGTCAGCCGAAAACATTTCCTATGACCCCAAGGCCGTGGTGCAGCGCTCGCGCGGCGTGTCAAAACGCCTCAACGACGGCGTCGGATTTTTGATGAAGAAGAACAAGGTTACGGTGATTTGGGGCAAGGCTGTCATCGACGCGCCCGGCAAGATCACCGTCGCGAAATCCGACGCGGAGGCGCCGAAGGGCGCGTTGGGCGAGGGTGCCTACCAGGCCAAGCACATCATCCTTGCCACCGGCGCGCGACCGCGGGTGCTGCCGGGGCTGGAGCCCGACAAGAAGCTGATCTGGACCTATTTCGAGGCGATGGTGCCGGAGAAGATGCCGAAATCGCTGCTGGTGGTCGGTTCCGGCGCGATCGGCATCGAGTTCGCGTCGTTCTTCCACACCATGGGCTCCGAGGTGACCGTGGTCGAGGTGCTGCCGCAGATCCTTCCCGTCGAGGACGCCGAGATTGCAGCGCTGGCGCGCAAGCGCTTCGAGAAGCAAGGCATCAAGATCCTCACCGGCACCAAGGTGACGAAACTCGAGAAGAAGAGCGACAGCGTGATCGCCACGATCGACGACGGCAAGGGCAAGCCGCAAACGGTCGAGTTCGATCGGGTGATTTCAGCGGTCGGCGTGGTCGGCAACATCGAAAATTTGGGACTCGAAAAACTCGGCGTCAAGACCGATCGCGGCTGCGTCGCGATCGACGGTTACGGCAAGACCAATGTGCCCGGCATCTACGCCATCGGCGACGTCGCCGGCCCGCCGATGCTGGCGCACAAGGCCGAGCATGAGGGCGTGATCTGCGTCGAGGCCATCAAGGGCCTGCATCCGCATCCCATGGACAAGAACCTGGTTCCCGGCTGCACCTATTGTCATCCGCAGGTGGCATCCGTCGGCCTCACCGAGGCCAAGGCGAAAGAGGGCGGTCGTGAAATCCGCGTCGGCCGCTTCCCGTTCGTCGGCAACGGCAAGGCGATCGCGCTCGGCGAGGATCAGGGCCTGGTCAAGGTGATCTTCGACAGGAAGACCGGCCAGTTGCTCGGCGCGCACATGATCGGCGCCGAAGTCACCGAACTCATTCAGGGCTATGTGGTGGCCATGAACCTGGAAACCACGGAAGAAGAATTGATGCACACCATCTTCCCGCACCCGACTCTGTCGGAGATGATGAAGGAAGCGGTGCTCGACGCCTATGGCCGCGTTCTCAACATGTAGGGCTTGGTCCCGACAAGTGCCCCAACGACCAACAAGCGAGAGATCAATCCTGTGAAAGAAAATGACAATCTGACGATCGAGCGGCCGACATTCGTCACCCATCTCGAATGCGCGATGGAAGGCGATCACTATCCGGCCGACCAGGTCCACAATCTCTCCAGGGCCGGCAAGCCGCTGCTAGTGCGTTACGACCTCGCCGGCGTGAA
>JAYSPJ010000292.1:0-1958 GCA_043722155.1 Bradyrhizobium sp. | reverse complement strand
TCGCAAGGCTGGACGTAACGAGCCATGTCCATGCGGCTCGGGCAAGAAATACAAGCGCTGTTGCGGCCTCAACTGATCCTGCGCTCTGCGACTCTCATTGGTTGGCTACGGTCGCCGGCGCCGCCTATGGTTCGTCAAACACAGGCACGGTTGAAAGCGTTCGTAGGCCTTCCAGACAATTCAGGGTCGATCTTCCGGCTGCAGTAGAGAGCTTGTCATGGAAACGTTTGAGCTGGCAAACCTTGCCTTGGCATGTCTGGTGTATCCCGATTTTGGGAAAGAGCGCGTTGGGTTAGAATCAAGGTTGAATAAACAAAGCTTTCAAAAGCTGAAGCAACATGCCCCAGAGGCGGCCGCCGAGGTTTTGAAGCGCCGTGACGGCCGAGGGTACAATTCGACGTTTCGGAGGGATCTGACTGCCCACCGGGTCCGTGAACGCCTCGATCAGCGAATGAAGGTAGCACGAATGTTTCGGCCCGCCGTCCGGCAATACATGCTCGGCGAAGCACCGCCGTTGCCGCCCGGCCTGGAGCGATACTCCCTAAAGCAACTGTCTGGTTACGTCGTACCGCCGGATGACGCCGGGTCCGACAACTTCTTAAGACGCTGGCTGTCGCAAACTCTTCCGGTCCTGCATCTTGCGATCGCGTTCGATATCGTGGGCTGTGCTCGCGTCGCAAAGGACCAAAGAAGGGTCGATTTCAGTGTCCACGATGAGGCGTTCATCACTGATGTTTTGCTGATCGCCATTTGGCTGGAGCCGTTCGTTCTCAACAACCCGCTGCGGTCCGCAGATCCCGCCACGCTGATCCAATTAAGGCCGCAAGACTGAAAAATATGTCGATTAGTGACATCCCCTGCGCCACCCGCATGTGACTAATAGGCAGCTCCTCAGTCATGGAGCTTTGTCAAATGCCCGAGTCGTCACCGTCTAATTGCGCCGCGAACCTGGTGGTGCGTCAACTGCCAACCGCCAGCATCAACCCCGATCCTTCCAACCCCCGTGTGCATAAGTCGCCGCGATTGCGCGCTCGATCAAGACCTTCGGCTTCAACGTACCGATCCTCATCGATGGCGCCGGAAACGTCATCGCGGGTCACGGCCGCCTCGCTGCTGCAAACAAGCTCGGTCTCACCGATGTGCCGACGATCATGGTCGAGCACCTCAGCGACACACAACGCAAAGCGTACATGATTGCTGACAATCGGCTGACCGACTTGAGTGGCTGGGACGATCAACTGCTCGGCGAGGTCCTTCGCGATCTTAGCGTCGCCGAACTCGACTTTGATATCGACGCGATCGGGTTCAGTGTCGGCGAGATCGACTTTCGCATGGAGGCGCTCGACCAGCAGCCGGCGGATGATCCTGGTGATGGCCCCGTTGAATTGAGCACGATGCCAGTCAGTGTTGAAGGCGATCTGTGGCATTGTGGGCCGCATCGGTTGCTCTGCGGCAGTGCGCTTGATCCGCAGGCGTGGGACCAGCTCATGGCGGGTGACCGGGCTGCTATGGGTTTCACGGACCCACCCTACAACGTCAAGGTCCACGGCCACGTGTCCGGGCTTGGCAAGGTCCGTCATCGTGAGTTCGGCATGGCATCAGGCGAGATGGATCGGGATCAGTTCACCGCGTTCCTCGAAGCTTCGTTCCGCTTGATGGCCAAGCACTCAATACCGGCCTCGATCCACTTTGCCGCGATGGACTGGAAGCACTCGCCAGAGATGATTGCGGCAGGGGAGGCGGTCTTCACCGAGCTCAAAAACATCTGCGTTTGGCAAAAGCCCTCGGGCGGGATGGGGGCCCTCTACCGCAGCCAGCACGAGTTCTTCTACGTCTGGAAGAGTGGCCGCGGCCGACATCGCAACAATATCGAACTCGGGCGCAATGGCCGCAACCGCTCGAACATTTGGGAGTATCCCTCCGCAGCCGGGTTCCGTCACTCGGAAGGTGGAGATCTG
>JAYSPJ010000291.1:0-3329 GCA_043722155.1 Bradyrhizobium sp. | reverse complement strand
CGAAGGAACCGCGGGTGAACTGCATGATCGGCGAGAAGATCTGGCAGGACAGGTGGGGACGGTAGCTTTACCTCTTGAACCGCGCCACCAGCTCGACATGCGGCGTATGCCGGAACTGGTCGACCGGCGTCACGCCCTCGATCCGGTAGCCGCCGTCGATCAGAATCCGCGCGTCGCGCGCGAAGGTCGCGACGTTGCACGACACCGCGACCACCACAGGCATCTTGCTGGCGGCGAGTTTCTTGGCTTGCGCCTCGGCGCCCTGCCGCGGCGGATCGAACACGACGGTATCGTAGTCGCGCAGTTCCTGCGGCACCAGCGGACGCCGGAACAGGTCGCGCGCCTCGGCCTTGAGCGGCTTCAACCCGGATGTCGAGGTCGCCGCCTTCTGCAGCGCCGCCACCGCGCCGGCATCGCTGTCGAAGGCCGACACCCGCGACTTCGCCGCCAGTCTCAAGGCAAATGGTCCGACCCCGCAAAACAGGTCCGCGATGTGTTTTGATCGCTTGCAATGTTCCGACACCAGCGCCGCCAGCGCCTCCTCGCCGGCAATGGTGGCCTGCAGGAACGAACCCGGCGGCAAGGTCACCTGCGCCGAACCCATCATGATGGTCGGCGGCGTCCGCATCAGCACCAGCTCGCCATGGCGCGTCAGCCGCGCCAGCCGATGTTGCTCGGCAAGGCGCGACAGCGTGGCGATCAGCGCCGACGGCAGCGGCCCGGAGCCGCGCACGTCGACGTCGAGGCCGACATCGGTGGCGGTGATCTGGATGTCGAGCGGCTTGCCGGTCGCGATCAACGGCTCGGCCAAAGCCCAGGCCGCATCGAGCGCGCCGCCGAGGCCGGGATCGAGAATCGGACAGCGGTCGACCGGAATGATGTCGTGCGAACCTGCCGCACTGAAGCCGACCTTGAGCACCTCGTGGGTGCCCATCCGGGCGTGCAGCGTGATCCGCCGGCGGCCGAGGCCATGGGCATCGATCAGCGCATCCACTTCACAATCGATCCTCGCCCGTGCCAGCGTCTCGACCACGATGTCGCGTTTCCAGGCGCGGTAATGTTCGGGGTCCCAATGCTGGATCGCGCATCCCCCGCAGATGCCGAAATGCTGGCAGAGCGGCGCGATCCGCTGCGGGCTGGCGGCCTCGACCTGCAGCAGGCGCCGTCGGTCGGGATGCCCCGGCACCGGCGCCACCTCGATGGTCTCGCCGGGCAGCGCATAGGGCACATAGACGGCCATTCCGCCGGCAAGGGCGACGCCGTCGCCGTGATGGCCGAGGTGATCGATGGTGAGGTGTTCAACCACGGCGCGCGCCGATGAAGAATTCGATGTTGCCGTCGCCGCCTGATATCGACGACGGAAACACCTGAATGTCGGTGCAGCCGAGCGAAGCGACAAACGCCGCAATGTCGTCGCAGACTTCCTGATGCACCATGGCGTTGCGGATGATGCCGCGCTTGGAATGCTTTCGCGGCGCCTCGAATTGCGGTTTTATAAGCGCCAGCAGATGCATCGGCGCCGCTGCCAGCGACAAGGCCACCGGCAGCACGGCTTTCAATGAGATGAAACTGACGTCGATCACCACGACATCCGGCCGCGCCGGCAGGCGCTTGCCTTCAAATGTGCGAATGTCGGTCTCTTCCATCGAAACGATCCTGGGATGGCCGCGCAGCGAGGGATGCAGCTGATCGCGGCCGACGTCGATCGCAAACACCAGGCTGGCGCCGTTCGCCAGCAGCACCTCGGTAAAACCGCCGGTCGATGCGCCGACGTCGAGGCAGACATGATCCTCGATTTCGACAGGATATCGTTCCAGCGCACCCGCCAGCTTGACGCCGCCGCGCGAGACGAAGGGATGCGCGGGTTGCGCCTGGATCACGGCGTCGGCCGCAACGCCTTCGGACGGCTTTTGCACCTGCTTGTCGTTGGCGGTGACGAGGCCCGCTTCGATCGCAGCCTGCGCCCGCGCCCGGCTTTCGAACAGGCCGCGCTCGACCAGCAGCATGTCGGCGCGCTTGCGGGGAGGGGGCGTGCTCCGCCTGGCCAAGGTCAACTCGATGCCCGCACTGGCGCCGAGCCGAGCCGCTCGGCGGCCATGCGCACACAAGCCCCGAATGCGACGAGGTCATGCCAGACGTCCGCGGGCGCCAGCCGTGGCGTCACCAGCGCGCAGCCGCGCAGTTCGAGCGCGTGAATCATCATCAGATTGTCGCTCAACCCGAAATCCTCGACGGTCAGGCCGTCCGCGTCGATCAGGCGGCCAGCTTGCCTTTCCACTGTGGTGAATTTGCGCACGCGATCGGCGTAGAGGGTGGGGTCGTTGCAATAGCCCAGGCAGAATTTTCCGCGTCCCGCCATGAAGCCGAGTTCGTAGACCGTGCCGGCATCGGCGCCCGGTCCGCGAAACGGCGTGAGATTGGCGATGATGGCGTCGGCCCCGATCATCATGGCCTCGTTGCCCCCAAAAATGTCGAGCGAGGCATCGCGGGCCGACAGATCGACCGCGTTATCGAGCGGATAGAGCCCGATCAGGCCGTGCCGCGCGCAGATTTCGGCCTTGCGCCTGCCGATCTCGACGGCATCCGGCAGGAACACATCGGGGCCTGCCAGATAGATTTTCATGGCTCACCGGCGAAATGCGCCGCTCGCGATCGTCAGACCTCAGGCCAGCTTCACCGTTTCGGTCTTGAAATCCTTGCCGAGCGTCTCGAACACCTTGGCGACGATGCCCTTGGCGTCGAGGCCGGCGCGGCCATACATCGCGTTCGGCGAATCGTGGTCGAGGAACTCGTCGGGCAGCACCATCGCGCGCATCCGCAGGCCGCCGTCGAGCATGCCGTGCTCCGCCAGCGTCTGCATGACATGAGAGCCGAAGCCGCCGATCGAACCTTCCTCGATGGTGAGCAGGACTTCGTGCTCGCGCGCCAGTTTCAGGATCATCTCGACGTCGAGCGGTTTCATGAAGCGCGCATCGGCGATCGTGGTCGACAGGCCATGCGCGGCGAGCTCGTCGGCGGCCTTTTCGCATTCGGCCAGGCGGGTGCCGAACGACAGCAGCGCGATCTTGCTGCCCTCGCGCACGATGCGGCCCTTGCCGATCTCCAGGGCAATGCCGACTTCGGGCATCTCGACGCCGCGGCCTTCGCCGCGCGGATAACGCACCGAGCTCGGACGATCGTTGATCGCGACCTGGGTCGCGACCATGTGTACCAGCTCGGCCTCGTCGGATGCCGCCATGATGACGAAATTGGGCAGGCAGCCCAGATAGGCATTGTCGAACGAGCCGGCATGGGTGGCGCCGTCGGCGCCGACCAGGCCGGCGCGGTCG
>JAYSPJ010000290.1:0-2927 GCA_043722155.1 Bradyrhizobium sp. | reverse complement strand
CGAACCCCGAGGGTTTGATAATATGTAAAGGCCCCGGAGCGATCCGTGGCCTTTCGTTATTGTCGGCGATCTGGTTTTGCCTTCAGAGCGGCCGTCAAGGCTTGCCGACGCGCCCGGTCTTGCGTTGGGCCGGCGGCTGCGGAATTGCAAAAATCCCGAACTCCTCGGTCAGGATCGTCGCCAGCCAGGACTGATATTCGCCGTACCGGCGGTTGTCCCGCGCGATCACGCCAAGCTCCGGCTCTTCCCCCGCTCGCAATTTGCGCAGCACGATGGGGGCTGCAACGGGAATGTAGATCGAGCCCTTGGGATTGCTCAGCGTCGAGATGATGCCGCGCATCATGTCTTCGGAATCGGGCAGCGACAGCAGGACGGTTCGCACGTTCCCCGCACTCGAACTCACCAGATTCATGAACGCGGTGCCGAACGGAATATAGACCGTACCGACCTGCCTATACTTGCCGTCGAAGCGCGACTTCTCTTCAAAGACCAGGCATTTCTGCTCGTCGCTCCACGATATCGAGATCAGATAGGCATTGAAGTTGGCTGGATTGGCGAACATCGGGCGAACGCAGAGATAGTCGCCCTGCAGATATTCAACGGCGTCGAAGACATATCCGCCGACGGACTTGGCGGCGGTGTTATCCTTGACCTGGGATTGCCTTTGGAAACTGGTTTTGAGAATACCCTCGACCTTGTTCAGGGTGCGTTCGGTGAAGTCGCCCTGAAACAGCTTCTCGATCGATGACTTCGACAGGTGTTCGCGTATGAGATCCTTGCGGGCCAGACCGTTGGCGTCCAGATGGCGCTGGATGGTGTTGGCGATGGCCTTCTTGTCCGTTTTCGAGCCGAGCCCCGTCTCGTGCTTCATGTCATGACATCCTAAAATTCATCAAAATCTAGCATGAACTTTCAGGACTTGCCTACGGCATCGTCGCGGCGCGCCATTTTTTGCGAATTCATCCCGCGTTCATCCGAACAATGCGGCCAAGCGACATTCTTGAAGATCGCTGCCATCAGCATGGTTAATTTATGCTGGCAGTGCGGACGGCGAGGTGCCGTGCGCGGATCGAGACCGGCACAGTCGAATGTCGAGGCGAACGCCACAACCGAGCAGGATGACCACGTTCCGGTGGCCCCCGGAATATCCGAAAACGTCGTCGGTGCGAATCGCGCGGCGAAAAAAGCAGACGAAACTGGCGATCCCAGCAGGATTCGAACCTGCAACCCACGGAGTAGAAATCCGTTACTCTATCCAGTTGAGCTATGGGACCGTAGCTTCTCGGCACCCGGTCTTCATAGCACTGCCAATATGAAAAATCCGCTTCCCGGCCAAGCCCTTTCCGAACCCTTTTCCGCTTCCGTGCGACATACCGGAGCGGTAGATCGTTGCGTTTGTCCGCCCTCAAGGCGATGCTGCGCCACAGCCGGCTGCCAAGTGACGTCCAGGGGCTCGCTTCGTCAGATGTCGCACGGGACTTCTTCGCCACGCCCTCCGGCGGCCACGAGGCCGTCACCTTTTCGCGCAATGCTGATCGAAACGCGGCGACTGTCCGCGTCCCAGGGAGCTCCATCATGATTGGTTTGGTTCGCGCCGCAGCCCTTTGCGCAACGCTGGCGCTCGGCCTCGTTTCGGCCCAGGCCGCGGACAAGGCCTTCAAACGCGACGATCTCCAGGATTCGGCGGTCAAGCTGGAGGCCCAGATCAAGAGCGAAGCCGGCGCGGTGGCGAAATCCAACGCGACGCTGAAGACCGATGCCGATGCCGCCTTCAAGCGCAGCGATTTCCGCACCGGGCTGCAGATCCTCGGGCAAATCGCGGCCACGACGCCTGACGACAGCGGCAACTGGCTGCGGCTGGCGCGCGCGATCTTTCAGATCTGGCCCAAGAATTCCAGCGAAGGCACCTTCCTGCTGGAGCGCGCCTCGACCGCGGCCTACTCGCCTACCAGCGCGCCGGCAATTCAGGCGAAGAGGCGGATGCGCTGGCGGTGCTCGGCCGCGCGCTGTCGGAGCGCAAGCTCTGGCGTCCGGCATTGGATAGCCTGCGGCTGTCGCTCGACATGCGCGAGGTCGCCGAGGTGCGCGGCCAATACGAGAAGATGCGCGACGAGCATGGCTTCCGGCTGCTCGATTATACCGTGGATTCCGACTCGGCGTCGCCGCGCGCCTGCTTCCAGTTCTCCGAGGACCTCGCCAAGCGCGTCGATTTTGCGCCGTTCCTGGCGCTGGCGGGCAGCGACAAGCCGGCGCTGACATCGGAAGGCAAGCAGCTTTGCGTCGACGGCCTCAAGCACGGCGAGCGCTACAACATCAATCTGCGCGCCGGACTGCCGTCCACGGTGAAGGAAAGCCTGCCGAAGTCGGCTGAATTCAATGTCTATGTGCGCGACCGCAAGCCGTTCGTGCGCTTCACCGGGCGGGCCTATGTGCTGCCGCGCACCGGCCAGCGCGGCATTCCCCTGGTCAGCGTCAATACCCCCTCGGTGTCCGTCAATGTATTCCGGATCGGCGATCGCAACCTGCTCAACACGGTTGTTGGCAGCGATTTTCAGCGCGCCTTGAGCAAATACGAGCTATCCGACCTCGGCGACGAGCGCGGCGTCAAAGTCTGGTCCGGGGAACTCGCCACCGCGACCACGCTCAATCAGGACGTCACCACCGCGTTTCCGGTCGACCAGGCCCTCGGCGACCTGCAGCCGGGTGTCTACGTCATGACGGCCGAAGCCAGGGGACCGGGCAGCGACAGCGACGGTTCGCTGGCGACGCAGTGGTTTATCGTGTCCGACCTGGGGCTGACGGCATTCTCGGGCAATGACGGCATCCACGTGTTCGTCAACTCGCTGGCCTCGACCGAGGCGGTCGGCAAGGCCGAGGTGCGGCTGGTGGCGCGCAACAACGAAATTCTGGCCACCCGCAAGACCGAC
>JAYSPJ010000289.1:0-3303 GCA_043722155.1 Bradyrhizobium sp. | reverse complement strand
CGAGACAAGGCAGGACGATCGCACCTCGCGGCTGATTTTCGGCTTCCGCTATCTGATCAATTATCTCTCGACCTTCACCACACTGGTCCCCGGCGACGTCATCGTCACGGGCACGCCGACCGGCGCCGGCGCGCGGTTCGATCCGCCGCGTTACCTCAAGCCCGGCGACGTCGTCGAGGTCGAAGCGGACGGCGTCGGCGTGCTGCGCAACGGCGTGATCGACGAGACCCCATGAATTGGCTCGCGAGCGATTGGACAAGACAATGACAGTGAGTTCCGGCGGCGAAGCCATCGTCAGCGGCCTGGTCGCGCACGGCGTCGATACCGTGTTCGGCCTGCCCGGCGCGCAGATCTACGGCCTGTTCGACGGCTTTCATCAGGCACAGCTCAAGGTGATCGGCGCACGGCACGAGCAGGCCTGCGGCTACATGGCCTTCGGCTATGCCCGCTCGACCGGACGGCCCGGCGTGTTCAGCGTGGTGCCCGGCCCGGGCGTGCTCAATGCCGGCGCGGCGCTGCTCACCGCGCTCGGATGCAACGAACCGGTACTGTGCCTGACCGGACAGGTGCCGACGCAATTCCTCGGCAAGGGCCGCGGCCATCTGCATGAGATGCCGGACCAGCTGGCGACGCTCAAAACCTTCGTGAAATGGGCCGACCGCATCGAGTATCCCGACAACGCGCCGGCGCTGGTCAGCCGCGCCTTCCAGGAAATGGCGTCGGGCCGCCGCGGTCCCGCGGCGCTGGAAATGCCCTGGGACGTGTTCACCCAGCGCACGGAAGTCGGGCCGGCCATGGTGTTCGATCCGTTTCCGGCGCCGCTGCCCGATTCCGATCGCGTCAAGGCCGCCGCCGCGCTGATCGCCGGCAGCAAGACGCCGATGATTTTTGTGGGCAGCGGGGCCATTCACGCCCGCGATGAAATTCTGGAACTCGCCGAACTGATCGACGCGCCCGTCGTGGCGTTCCGCAGCGGCCGCGGCATCGTCTCCAATGCCCATGAACTCGGGTTGACGATGGCCGCGGCTTACAAGCTGTGGCCCACGACCGATCTCATGATCGGGATCGGCACCCGCATGGAATTGCCGGCCTCGACGTTCCGATGGCCGTTTCAGCCCCAGGGCCTGAAATCCATTCGTATCGATATCGATCCGTCGGAAATGCGCCGCCTGACGCCGGACGCAGCCGTGGTCGCGGACGCGCGGGCCGGCACGCACGAGCTGCTGGCGGCGGTGAGACGCGTTGGCTACGGCAAGACCAGCGGCCGCCGCGCCGCGATCCGCGACGCCTCGGCGGCGGCATTGCGCGAAATTCAGTCGGTGCAGCCGCAGATGGCGTACCTGAACATCCTGCGCGAAGTACTGCCGGCCAACGCCATCGTCACCGACGAGCTGTCGCAGGTCGGCTTTGCCTCCTGGTACGGTTTTCCGGTCTACGAGCCGCGCACTTTTATCACGTCGGGCTACCAGGGCACGCTCGGCTCGGGCTTTCCGACCGCGCTCGGCGCCAAGGTGGCGCATCCGGACCGGCCGGTGGTCGCGATCACAGGCGATGGCGGCTTCATGTTCGGCGTGCAGGAACTGGCCACGGCCGTGCAGTTCAACATCGGCGTGATCACGCTGGTGTTCAACAACAACGCCTATGGCAATGTGCGGCGCGACCAGCGCGAGCGCTTCGAGGGCCGCGTGGTGGCGTCCGATCTGGTCAATCCGGATTTCGTCAAACTCGCGGAATCCTTCGGCGTCGGCGCGGCGCGCGTGACCTCGCCGGATCATTTTCGCGCCGCGCTGGAAAAGGCGCTGGCGCATGGCGGGCCCTATCTGATCGACATTGAAGTACCGACGGATTCGGAAACGACGCCGTGGACGTTCATTCATCCGGCGAAGCCGTGAATTCGTCATTCCGGGGCGCGTCAAAGACGCGAACCCGGAATGACGACCTCAAGACCAACTACGCCCTCCGCACCATCATGCTCTGCTGCGCCCGCGACGCCGCGATCGCCAGCAGGCCGGCGCCGGCGACCGCCCAGCACGCGACCGGCGCCCAGTGCAGCAGCGGCGCGTATTCCGGCAGCTTTTGCAGGCCGCCGGCGACCGCCGCCATCCGCGCGAAAGTCGCGAGCGCCAGCGCCGAGAATACCAGCCCCACCACCTTGCCTTCGGCGCCGGTGTCCCCGATCGCCAGCGCGGCTGCGACCGCGCTCATCAGCATGCAGCCCCACGCCGCGCCCGCGATGAACTGCGCAACGATCAGCATGTTGAGGTTGCCGGCGAACTCGGCGCCGATCACCGCCAGGGCGCCCAACAGACCGGCGGCGCCCATCACGACCAATCCGCCGCGATGCTTTACGATCACGCTGGCGGGAAACATCGCAATGTTGAAACCGATCCAGAACACCGGCATCAGCCATTGCAGATCGTCCGGTTTGGCGAAGCGCAGGAAGAACGGGGTGCTGTTGATGCTGAAATGCAGTTGATAGCCCAGCGAGAGCAGGACCATCGATCCGATGAAGAACATCGGCATCTGGCCGAGCGGTTTTGTCAGTTCGGCCCGCTTGGCCGGGACGGCGGATTGCTGCGCCAGACCGCGCTCGACTCTCGACAGCGCCAGCGCGGTGATCAGCAGCACCACGCCTGAAATCACGAAGGGAATCCGTGCGTCGTGGTTGCGCAGCAGCACGCCGAGATAGGGCGACACCGCGCCGGCCAGACCATAGCCGAGCATGGCCAGCGCCGCGAGATACGGGATCGCAGGTCTCGCGCCGTATTTCCCCAGCAGAGTGAGCGGCGGGGCGCGCAGCGCCGACGAGGTGACGACCCAGATCACGATCAGGACGAGGAACCAGACCTGCGCGCCCGGACCGGTGCCGGCCACGTAGGGCAGCGCGATGAAGGCGGCGCAGGAGATTGCGGTCGTTATGCCCACGAACACGCCGAGCCGGCCGACGAATGGCGCGATCTTGTCGGCGGCGATGCCCATTGCGGTGTCGGTGATGATGAAGATCGCCTGATCCAGCATCAGGATGAGGATGACATAGGATGGCGCGATCCCGACCTGCGCGCAGAGTTTTGGCAGGTAGATCACATAGGTGGTCCAGCCCAGCGTGAACACCAGTTGCAGGATAGCGAGATAGACGCCGGTGCGGTTGCCAACACCCGCTAATGTTTTGGTGTCGCTCATGGTCGCCTCTCCCAGCGGGGCGAGCATAGACCGGAGCGGGCGTTGTTGGGAAGGCGGCACGCGCTGGTGCTGTCGGGGCTTCGCACAAGCTCTCCGCGAGTCGTCCCTGCGAACGCAGGGACG
>JAYSPJ010000288.1:0-4132 GCA_043722155.1 Bradyrhizobium sp. | reverse complement strand
CGGCGATACCGAAGTGTGGCACCTGATCAACCCCACGGAGGACTCCCATCCGATTCACTTGCATCTGGTCCGCTTTCAAGTGCTCGACCGCCAGAAGTTCGATGCCGACGCCTATCTGAAAGCATGGAACGCCGAGATTCCGGGCGAAGGCCCCGATCCCATTCCAGTCGAGCCCTATCTGCAGGGCAGCCGCATCCAGCCGCCGCCCCAGGAACGCGGATGGAAAGATACCGTTCGGGTCGAACCCGGGGATGTCGTCCGCATCATTGCGCGCTTCGAGGGTGTACCCGGAAAATATCCGTGGCACTGCCATGTCCTCGAACATGAAGACAATGAAATGATGCTGCAATTCGAACTGGTTCCGTAACCCGCGCGCCTCGCCAAACCGCCGCTCGACAGTCGGACGCGCCCTCGCCGCCGGGTTGGGCTTCAAGATATTTCTGCCTGCCCGATGCCGTGTTCGCTGCTGCAGCTGCCGCCCATCGCCTGGGCGTGTTCGACCAGCAGGGGCATGAAGACCTCGCCGCGCGCCATCCCGATGTCACGCTGACTGGCGCAGGTCGCTGTCCGTTACCGATCCGCGTCCGAGGTTGCCGCGCGCGCAAAGCGAGGTCACTGCCGAAGTGCCGGATGGTCATTCAACACATCTTGGCTGATTGATACGGCCTGAATCGCGCGAAGCAGTATCCGCGCCGTCCTCAAATCGCTGGCTTTCATGCACAGGTCGACGATCTGGCGTACGGCGGAATCACGCATGAGATCATCAGAAATCCTGATCGCGACCTCCATGGCGGCTTTGGCGGCGCGTTCGTACCGTTCCGTCTCGCGCTTGTCTTTCTTGCTGTCCGGAGGGCCGGCAAGGCCACCGACCTTTTCAGCGCTATCGGCAGCGGAGCGGCAAATGCCACGTATCCTGTGTGCCGCCTCGATATCGCCGATCGGCCACTGGATTTCTTCATCCCAGATTTCCCGGCGCTTGTCCTTGTTGAGCCACCACATCGCCATGCCCCGACTATCTGCAATCATAGAAGGCCGCGGCACGATTTCAATAATCAATCCGTCCGGGCACTGGTTGCTTCTCGTGCTGATGCCCTGCCGGACGGCCACGCGGACCGGCGAGACATGAGCCGCGATCGGCGGAATTAGATTGGTGCTTTCGTCGGACCTCGTGGTAGAGGTGAAATTGGCCTCCACAGCCCCGGGCGATCTCGCTGAAATTCACCGATGGTTCGTTTCCAATTGATCTATCGCAATGACCGCGGGGGATCTCGACGCAATCAGACGCCCCGCGTCAACTCCACGACCTTGCAGCCAGCAAGTTGCGACCAACCCCTTTGAGCATCACTGCGGAGAGTTTTGGGCCCGCGGGAGCGCCAGGCGACGAGCAACATTTTGAAAGCCACACTCTCGGATGATTTCGTTGCGCTCTGATCGTTCGAAGTTCTGGATTGCAGCCTGTGCGCTGACCGTCGCCAGCCTTACCCTGATGCGCGGGATATTCGCCGCCGTTATTCCCCTGCGGGTGGACGAAGCCTACTATTGGACCTGGTCGAGAGAGAACGTGATGTCGTTCCTCGATCATCCACCGATGATCGCATGGAGCGTCTGGTTCGGAGCGCTGATTTTCGGCGACACGAATTTCGGCGTCCGATTCAGCGGGCTGCTTGCCATGCTGGTCATGCAGGTTCTGCTCGCCGATATTGTGTGGCGGACGACGCGAGATTGGCGCTACGTCATTCTGGCCGTGCTGCTGCCGGAAGCAGCGCTCAATTACGGGCTTCTGATGACGAAAGTAATCCCGGATACGGCCCTGATCATGTTCGCTCTGGCAATGGTATGGGCGCTGGTGCGCATGGCCTTGTCGAATGATCTTCGTTGGTGGTTGTTGGCCGGCGTATTCGGCGGGTTGGCGCTGCTGTCAAAATACGTCGCCATTCTGTTGATGCCGGCGGTCATCGGCTATGCGGTGGTCCCGGCCTGGCGAAAGTCGCAGCTTGCGAGCCCCTATCCCTGGCTGGCGGCCGCCATCGCCATCGTCATTTTCTCGCCTGTGCTTTACTGGAATGCGATCCACGACTGGACATCGTTCAAATTTCAACTCGATCGGCCGACGCAACTTCAGGGATGGTCGCTGAAGTTCCTGGCTGAATTCGTGGCAATTCAGTTCCTGCTGGTGGGTCCGCTGCTGTTTCCGGTTGTCTTGATCGGAACGACGAAGCTCGGCTGGCGCGGGTTCCGGGCCAAAGACCCCATCGCGATCCTGCTCTCGATGTGCGTCGCCGTTCCATTGGGATTTTTCCTGTGGCGCTCGTTGTATGCGCGCATCGGCGATAGCTGGCCGCTGTTCGTCTGGTTTTTTGGTTTTGCCTGCGTCGCCATCAACCTCAAGCTCTGGCGCAAGGAAGCCCCCGCTTCACCGATGGCGCGGATAGCTCCGTCCGTCGCGGCGATAACCGTCGCGACGGGAATCGGTTTTGTCGCGCTTGCAATGATCTATTACCTCGGGACCAATGCGAATTATCTGACGAACGACGATCCGATCGGAAAAGAGGCCGGCTTTGCCGGGGTCGTCGAAGCGGCAGATCAACAGCGGGAGAAGGTCGGCGCGACGTGGTTTGCGACGACAGACTATCGCATCTATTCGATGCTGCGCTGGCACCTGAAGGATCGAATCCCCGTCGTTCAAATCAACGAAAGAAACCGGTATATCGGTTTTGGTACCAGCGAGGCGGATATTGCGGGTCCGGTCGGGCTCCATGTAGCCCCGCAGGACGCCGGGAGCAGCGTGTGGAAGACCACCACTGCGGTGCTGGAGCCCCTGGGATCGGCTGATCTGACCTGGCGGGGCGTGCGCTACGATATCTACCTGATGCAAAAGCTGACCAACTGGAGGCCGGTGCTTTCACCGGCCCCCGGCGATCCGCTTTTTGCAAGCCGGCCGCATTAGCCGGCCGAGGTTGGCACCAGCAGGCCCTACACCGCAGGCAATATCTTTCCGGGATTGAAGATATTCTGCGGATCGAGCGCCGCCTTCACCGCGCGCATGGCCGCGATCGCCTCGACGCCGAGTTCGGCCTTGAGATACTTCTGCTTGCCCTGCCCGATGCCGTGCTCGCCGGTACAGGTGCCGCCCATCGCCTGGGCGCGCTCGACCAGCCGATGCATGAAGTCCTCGCCGCGCGCCATCTCCTCCGCGTTGTCGACGTCGCACACCAGCGAACAGTGGAAATTGCCGTCGCCGACATGGCCGACAATCGGCGACAGCAGATTGAGGCGCTTCAGATCCGCTTCGGTTTCGGTGACGCAATCGGCCAGCCGCGAGATCGGCACGCACACGTCGGTCGCCACCACGCCGGCGCCGGGACGCAGCGCCTTCACCGCCCAATAGGCGTCGTGCCGCGCCTGCCAGAGCTTGGTCCGATCCTCGGGCCTGGTGGTCCAGGTGAAATCGCCGCCGCCGCACTCCCTGGCAATCTCGCTGAAATTCTTCGATTGCTCGGCGACCTCGTTCTCGCTGCCGTGAAATTCCAGCAGCAATAGCGGCGTCTCCGGCAGCGACAGCTTCGAATAGGAATTGCAGGCCCGCACCTGTTCGGCGTTGAGCAGCTCGATGCGCGCGACGGGAATGCCGGTCTGGATCGCCAGAATGGTGGCCTGGCAGGCGCCGCGCACGCTCTCGAACGAGCACGCCGCCGCCGCGATGGTCTCGGGAATGCCGCGCAGCTTTATCGTGAGTTCGCTGATAATGCCGAGGGTACCCTCGGCGCCGACGAACAGATGAGTCAGATCGTAACCGGCCGAGGATTTCTTCGCCCGCGTGCCGGTGGTAATGATCTCGCCGTCGCCGCGCACCACTTTGAGCGCCAGCACGTTGTCGCGCATGGTGCCGTAGCGCACCGCATTGGTGCCGGACGCCCGGGTCGAGGCCATGCCACCCAGCGAGGCATCGGCGCCGGGGTCGATCGGGAAGAACACGCCCTGGTCGCGCAGGTGCTCGTTGAGCGCCTTGCGGGTGACGCCGGGCTGGATCACACAGTCCAGATCCTCGGCATGGACTTCCAGCACCTTGTTCATGTCGCGCAGATCGATGCAGACCCCGCCGGCCGGCGCGTTGACCTGCCCCTCCAGCGAG
>JAYSPJ010000287.1:0-7672 GCA_043722155.1 Bradyrhizobium sp. | reverse complement strand
GTTGCTGCTGTTCAGTGAGCAGGCGTGGCGCCGGGCATTGATGCGCCGCTGTGGCCGAGGAGCCCCGCGATTAGGGGCTGCCACTTTGATCTGGCCGATTCCGGTGTGTAGTCCCGGCTTCGGCGCAATGCCGATGCCCGCATAGCGCGGAGCGTGACAGGATCAGAAAGCAGAGCATCCAGTTCATTCACCCAAACACCAATCGATTCGGGACACGCCGGATCGGGCACCGGAAGCAGCAAGCCCAAGGGTGATCGGATGCACTCCCGCCGCTTCGGGTCGTGATGCGCGGCGCCCAGAATCATCGAGGCGACCCCACCTGCCGGACAGTCCGAAGCCGCGATGGGAATGCCTAGGCTGGCGGCCTCGAGCAAGACCATCGGCAGGCCTTCGGCAAGGGATGTCAGCATCATCAAACTGGCGAGGCGCAGCTCCGGCAATGGATCCAGCAAGGAGCCCCGAAATACGATGTCAGCATCTGCCGCCGCAGTGCCGACCCTAAGGCCAAGCTCGCTCGCGCGCGACTTCATCGCCTCGAGTTGAGGCCCGGCCCCGATGAGCACGAGCTGCGCGTCGCTTCGCCGCCGGCGCAGACCCGCGAAGATATCGATCAGTGCAGCAACGTTCTTCTCCGGTACGAAGCGGCCGCACCAGACGAGCTTGCGACATCCTTTTGCCGACCACTCGGCCGGTGATAGGGCGACATCGACGAAATTGTCGATGGAAGTTGCGGCGTCATCCTTAAGCTGGTAGAGCGCCTTCAATTCATGCAGCAAAGCCTCGTTTACAGCGACGACCTTGTCGACACGGTGATAGACCGCCCGCACCAGCGGCAGCAGGCTCATCATCAGCGCATTGGTCCTGTTGCCGGCAACGTTGATATGACAGATGGCAATCTTGCGGTCGGACCCACCTGCCAGGACGCTGATGAGGTCCGACCGCCAGAGATTGCTGATGGTGAGCCCGACCCCGAGGTGGCGTTTGAGTGAACGAAGCCGGCGCACCTCCGTGGCGTAGGTGACGGGCCGCAATAGGAACGGCAGCCGGGGACCCGATCCCAGAGCATGAAACGGGACGCCTGGGTCGAAATTGGGCCGCGCTCCCGGCTGATCGAAGGACGCGACATGAACTTCATGATCTGCCGACAACAACCGGGCGAGGTTGGCGACCATGCGCTCGGTGCCGCCGGCTCCTGTAAAGCTGGGGATCGTGACGAGGATGGGCCGGTGGCGGGTCTGCCCATACGGAAGGCGCTCAGGGTCGCTAACCATGGATGGAGACGCCGTGTTTAATCACGCTGCACTTGAGCACACGGCCAGATCTCGACCTTTGCCTATTGCACTCACGTCCAACGTCAGGTGCTTCGCTTGCACAGCGGGTATCTCCGCGTTGCATCAGCGCAAGCCAGTGGACACCAAGTCCGAGACGCGGAGACGCGCGTAGGCCGGCCGCCTGTGCGAGAGCGCATGCCGGCTTGTGCCCGTCAAAAGGCCAAGAACAAGTGCCGCATTTCGAATCGCGAGGTACAGCGGAGTAATCCCCTGTAGCCGTCGCTTCATGTCGCTCTTCGAGCTGGACGGTGCCTGGACTTCCCTCGCGGTCTCATCTTTGCTCCAGGCCTCGTCATAGAACTTTTGCTGGGCCACGAGCCCCCCATCAAGCGCACGCGTCTTGCGGGAGCAAGTCAGGAGAATGATCGGCTCAATTGACGCGAACTGGGTGCGGACGCCGAGACCGGCGCGCTCGACTCGATACCACCAGCGGTGATCCATCGATGAGGCATAGAAAACCTCGGTTTCTTCAAATCCGTTGTCCACCGAATAAATTTCATACAAGAGATCCGAGCAGTACTGCCAGAAACCATGCCCCGACAGGTTGTTGACAGGCAGGACGTGACATACGAGACCCCCCTGTCGAGCCAGGTTGGCGACATTGCGGAACGCCACAGCCTGGTTGAAGACATGCTCCAAAGAACCGAAATCTAGAACCGTGTCGTAGGTCCGTTCCGGTTCGAACGGGCTGTTGAGGTCGCGGATGATGGTTGCGCCTTCGTAGTCAGAGACGTCCAACGAGTGGACAACTTCTGCGCCCAGTTTTCCAAGCAGATTCTCGCAATACCGATCAGCAGGATCGAGGCTGTATTGCTGGGCGACCGCTGCGGGTAGATCGAGTTCCTGCCGACCGATCATCAGCACCTGTCCCAGCGGACGCTGGCGAGATATGTATCGGACGAGATTAAGGGCGTGTGTTTCTAGTCCCACTGCATTTGTCCTTCTTCCAGTTCAGACTTGGCTGCGATGCATGTCGATTCAGTGTGCACGACACAGTTGCCTGTATAACATGCTGCCGGTGACTGTTTTACCTTCACGCCTTGATCCCCACGGCGCACCAATAGGGCTCGTCCTCAGAAAAGCGCATGTCAATGAGCCCGGCCCGCTCCATCATCGCCTTGATCTCAATGCGGGTGAAGCGCTGTTCGAGCGGTGTGCCAAAGCGGTCTCGACTGTCGGTGCGCATTGTGTAAAAGCTTTTGTTGCGGTAAAAGCTGAGGGGAAGGTTGCTTGTATCGAGACTGAGCTTTTTGCCGAACCAGGCCAACCGCGCCAGCGGCAGATAGACCAGTAGCGCAACGGCATCGATGACAACGCTTTTCATCCGGGCGGGCAGGTGGCTCACGACACCTCGAACAAGTTCACTCGCACGCCAAATCAACCGGAACCAAAGCGGGCGATTGTCGAATCGATAGTAGAGATAGAGCAGAAACGGCGCGCCGCCCTTGAGCAAGCGCACACACGACCTGAGCGCGGCCTCGGTGTCGGGAATGTGATGAAGCACGCCGAGCGAGTAGCCGAAGTCCTGGCTGCCTTCCGGAAGCGGCACCTTGTCTACGGACGCGTTAAGCAAGCGGACGTTCTCGAGTCCAGCGAGGTTTCGCTGCGCTACTGCCAGCGCTTCTAAACTTGGATCGATGCAATTCAGGAAGCCGACACGGGGCGCAACCAGCTTCGCCCATCGCCCGCTGCCGCATCCCATGTCGAAACCCTGCGCATTCACGCCAAGGACTTGCCACGGAAAGATCGCAAAGTACTGGGCGAATATCCGCGCACGCTCTTCATCCGACAGCTGCGATTGATCGAATCGCGACCACTCGTCTCCGAAAGAGGCAACTGTGGTGTCGTCAATGTTGGTTTGGTGCTTGGGGTTCATGTGCGATGGATGGGCAGTCAAAGTCCCCGCACCGCTTTTGAGCAGTACATGCGGGAGGGCAAAGTCATCGACCTACGACAACGGCTGGGAGTGCACGAGATCACGGCTTCGCTCGAGGAATCGGGACAAGGCGCGCCGTCAGCCACGACCTGAGCGGGCTGTCGATCCGGCGTTCGATTGAGGCGCTGCTGACAACTAGGAGGGCAATCAGCATGAAACCGGCGTATGCCGAATCGAACCCAAGCTTCCCGGACGCACCGCTAACGATCCAGATCAACGGATAATGAACAGCATACAAACCATAACTCATGTCGCCGAGGAATTCAAATGCCCGCGACTGTCGGTTGGATACCGCGCCCGACCCGAGCAAAACGAAGACCGACAGCGGGAAGACGAGAACTATGCATGTGAGGTCGAATACGGGGCGCCAATCGCGACCGATGGGCAGGAACATCAGAAGCATCACCGTGACGATTGCGACAAAAGGGAGAGCTGAATTGATCGGTCGCCTCCACGAATAGACAAGAACGCCAACAGAAAAAGAAAACACTGTGCGCGCGAAGGCGACAGGGGCATCGCCAAGGGCTGGCCCCAAAGCCGCGCTGCCGTGCGCCCAAACGCCATGGATCATGACAGCCGCCGCGACCAAAGTGACGGTCATCAGTACTGGCGGTGTCAGCCAGCGAAGGAACAGCGCATAAAGCGCGTTGACAACCAATTCATAGAATAGTGACCAGGCTGGCACGTTTAGCGGAAAAATGTCACCCCCGAAAGGGACAGGTATGAAGAGCAGAGCGAGAAGAAGTGCAATCGCGAGCCTGTCGGGCGGAAGAGCATCGGGAGAGCCTGCAATCAGCAGCGCACCCGCGAGAACCAAGCCAAATGCGAGCCCGACCAGATAGAACGGCATGAAGCGGACGACCCGAATTGTCATGAAGTCCGCGACGCGCAGTCCCGCGTTCAGCCGTGCACCGTAGGCATGTGAGATAACCACGCCGCTGAGGACGAAGAAGAGGTCGACTGCGAGATAGCCGCCTGGCACGATCTGCGCGCCAAAAAGCGGATAGGCGTGAAATATCGCTACAGCGATTGCGGCCAGCCCGCGCATGCCGTTAAGGGCCGGAAACGCGGACCGGCTATTGCGGGTACCCTTTATATCCTTTGCGGCGATCACGAGTTCCAAAACGTCAGCCCTGCATCGCTTCTGCCAGGCCCTGCACAGGACTGGCAGTGCCCGTATGTTCGAGCCATGCCTGGAACATCAGTACGCTCCACAGCCGCGTGGTCCAGTCGCGACGCCCGCTCAGATGCTCACTCCATAGCCGCCGGATGGGCACAGCATCAAGGTAACCTTCTTCGCGCAGGCGCCTCTCAGAAAGCAACGCCTCTGCCCAATCACGCAGCGGGCCGCGCAGCCATTGCCCGATTGGCACTGAGAATCCGGCTTTTGGGCGCTCAATCAACGCTCGGGGCACATGTCGGTAAAGCACTTGGCGCAATGCCCATTTCCCTTGTCCATCGCGGATCTTCATGTTCAACGGCAACCGCCACGCAACTGCGGCGACACGGTGGTCGAGCATCGGAACTCGGGTCTCGAGGCTCACGGCCATAGCCGCGCGGTCGACCTTCACGAGGATGTCGTCTGGCAAATAGGTGACGCTGTCCAACAACATCATGCGCTGCTCTGGCGCGTCAATGCCCACCACGAGGCTGGCATTGTCGAGGCTCGTGACTTTGCGCTCATACCCACGCACTGGAACCTCGGAGACCGCCCATTCGGTGACCAGACTCCTGTAGAGGTCGTCAAGCGTGCCCACCGTCGACAGCCTTCGACCCATCTTGTGGGCCTTGTCACCAAGCTGGTTGGTTTGAAACTTCGATGGAATGGCGGCCGTCAGGGCATCCCAAGCCGAGACCGGCATAGCGAGGACGGCCGCGCCAAGCGCCTTACGCGCGCCTAGCGGTAGATGGCTGACCCGGCGCCAAATGCGCTGGCCCCAGAGATATCGGTTGTAGCCACCGAACAGCTCATCGCCCCCGTCGCCACTGAGTGCGACAGTAACTTTTCGACGCGATGCGGCGCAGATGAAGCTCGTCGGTATCTGTGAGCTGTCGGCGAACGGCTCGTCGTACATCTCCGGAAGGCGCGGGATCACATTGATTGCATCGGCAGCTGTAACCCGTAACTCGTGGTGTTCAGTGCCAAGATGACGCGCGACAGCAGCGGCGAAGGGCGCCTCGTCGAACCCGGCCTCGTCGAAGCCAACCGTAAACGTCTGCACCGGCCGCCTCGACTGCGACTGCATCAGCGCCACCACCACCGAGGAGTCAATACCCCCCGACAGGAACGCTCCCACCGGCACATCGGCAATCATCTGCAGTGCGATCGCCTCGCGCAGCGCCCCCTCCAATGAATCAATCGCTTCGAGATCGTCGCGGAACGGCGTGTCGAGACCCCGCTGGGCCACATCGCTCACACACCAATACGGCTCAATTTGAATGCGTCGCTCTGCAAGATCAGCAACGTCAAGCGTAAGAACGCACCCCGCCGCAAGCTGACAAGTATCTTCGTATATCGCGTGCGGAGCGGGCACGGCGCAGAATTGAAGCATCAGCGCGAGGCTGCCGCGATCAACGGCGTTGTCGAAGCCGGGGAAGGCCCGCAACGCTTTAAGTTCAGACCCGAACACGAACGGTTTGTATGTGCCCCGACCCGCCCATCCATAGTAAAGCGGCTTTTCGCCAAACCGGTCACGGGCAAGTGTCAGCCGCTTGTCGCGGCGATCCCACAGCGCCAGAGCGAACATACCAACGGCCCGCTTCAAGGTGGCGGGAACGCCCCACGCGGCAAACGCACCCAGCAAGGTCTCAGTATCCGAGCCCCCGCGCCACGCAGGCGCCTTCGCAGTTGCAGCAAGTTCGCGGCGCAAATCCAGATGGTTGTAGATTTCGCCGTTAAAAACCAGCAAGAAGCGCCCGCAACCTGAACGCATCGGCTGGGCACCCAGTTCCGACAACTCAAGAATAGAAAGACGGCGGTGGCCAAGTGCGATACCGGCGTCAGCGTCGACCCATTGCCCGTCAGCGTCCGGACCACGATGGCGCAGTGCATCCGACATGCGCAGAACAGCCTGCCTCATAACGCCAGTTTCGTCGGCGCGGGAAATAAAACCCGTTATTCCGCACATCTGCAGGCCACCGCTTTCATAGGCATACAACCAACGTTGGAAACCAACTCTGACTGGAGTCGAGGCACTGTTGCGAGCAATCTATTTTGAAGGAAACAAAAGTGCCAGATGCTGATCCACCGCTCGCCCGGGGGAAAACTCAGCTGCTCGGCGTTTCAAGGCCTCGCGGTCGGGCGCAGCGGCCAGGGCTGCGGCCAAGGCTGTCGCGAGTGCGTCGACGTCGCCGACCGGAACCAGGCAGCCATAGCGGCCGTTATCCAGAATCTCTGCGGGGCCGAAGGGGCAGTCGGTCGAAACTACGGGTATGCCGCAAGCCATGGCCTCAACTATCACGTTCCCGAATCCCTCATTGTCAGAGGATAGGACAAATAGGTCGGACGAGCGATAGAAGGGTGCAGGGTCCGCGATGAAGCCAGGCATTAGAAGCTTGTCAGCAATTTTTAGTTCATGAGCCAGCGCCGCCAACTCGCCACGCAGAGATCCTTCACCGAGGATCATAAGACGAGCGTTGACCCTCTCGACCAACTGGGCGAAGGCGCGAACCAACAGTGCCAGGTTCTTAACCCTTTTAAGCGTCCCGACGGAAATGATCCGTTTGCCTTGCCAACCCCGCCACGCAGCATCTACGGTCGTCTCGGCACCGATGACGGGCGGCAGAACCACGATCGGATTGTAAATCACATCGAAGCGGGATCGCGGGATGCCGGATAGTGCCGCCAAGTCATCCGCGACTCCCGCAGAAACGGTCACGCGCGCGTCTGCGTGCGGATAGAGCGCCACGATGCTCGTGCGCAGCAATATTTCGTGCCATCGACCCTTTTCTAAATATGCCCTAGATAGAACTTGATGATCACAAACGACCAATCGCGCTTTCGACCTCGAGATGGAGCGCGCAGCAATGCACGCCGTCGTCAAGGGCCATATATTGGCGATCACCGCCTCAGGCCTCTCTTGGCGGAGATAGCGCGCGAAGGCCAGCGGCACTTGTCGAATTCGCGCTGTATGCAGGTCTACAATACGGACCGCATTCGGCACCTGATCGATAAGTTCGCCTTCGCTGCACATCAAGACGATGTCTACCTCGATGCCGCGAGAGGCAAACTCACCGGCAAGCGTGAGTGTCACGCGCTCCGCGCCACCTCCACGAAGATTGGGGAGAACCAGTGCGACTTTCATTCTATTTTCCGCATCAAATCAGTACCGCCACCAATGCGCGCACTTTCTCGCTCGGCCATGTATTCAGCGTCGGCGTGCGAGCCAGTTGCACCCGTCGACGG